>JAUNBV010000027.1 GCA_030526885.1 Syntrophomonadaceae bacterium | reverse complement strand
GGGATATTTTGGGATGCCCGAAAACGCCTAAAATCCATATAGCAGTTTGACCTTTTGGGTCAAGGTCAAAGGTTTCTCTCTCTGGTAGCATTACTAACGCAAGGAGGGTTTGAGCCCCGACGCAGCCGCCGGCGCCGACGGCAAAAGCGGGACGAGGCCATCCGAGCAAAAAATCCTGAGGTTCCGGGGCCAAGAGCTCAGCGCCGGACCTCAAAGAAAGGAGGTGACGCAAGATGGCAGTTGTCGTTACTCCAATCAGCAGCGAAATGGTCATCGTCGTCGAGGACGGCACCACGGCGGCGGGGGCGATCAAATACAAGAATCGCTTTTACAAGAACCTGAAGACCACCGCTGATGACGAAAACGTCCGCACCGTGGGCGTGGCCATGAGCACGCTGCAGACCAAAACCCTGAGCGCGGTGCAGCGCCGCAACCACGAACAAATCGATCCCCAAGCCTAGAGGCTAATACATGATCAAGGGATCGCAACAAGGGTAAACCCGGATAGTATCAGCAAAACAGCAACCAACGCAGACCATCGACCCTGGTTTGGAAGCAGCCAGGCCTGCCGCAAAGGGCAGGGAAAAGAACTCTTGTCGTCCCCGGGCGATAAGTCCTGAACGCGCACCACAGGCAGATAAGTCCTGATCGCCCTACGGCGCAGGCATGGCCGATACCCACAGGAGCTTTTGACCTTAAACGACCGTGGCATCGCCACATGGGCTATGAATTAAGACCCCGGCACGGAGCGCGCCCAAGCCGCCGCGAAACGCCTGCAACCGTTACTCCGAGCGCTGAGTGCCCGCTCGCCGGGAAAGGATGAATAGCCCGCCGTAGACCCGAAGTTACCCCGTTGTTTACCGATATGCTCCCATTAATCGCCCGGGGAAACCTTGAAACAATGAAAAGAACCCACAAAACAATCCACCATAGAAAGGAGGTGGGACGCATGGCTACGGTTAATAAGCTGGAGATGGCGTTCGGCACTCAGCTGGACGGAACTTACAAGATTACCATCTATGAGGCGAAGACCACTCTGACCGGGGAAGACGTCGTGGACGTGATGGAGGAAATCATCAGGACCAACATCTTCGCCGGTACAGGCGGCGACCTGGTGTCCATCAAGGGCGCCAACCTAATCACCGTCACTCCGCTCGACCTGACCCCCGCCGCGTAGGGCGCGGCAGGAGGGCAAGGCAATCGAATATCCGCACCATGCGCCGGGAGGGATTTCACCCTTCCGGCGCAGTTTTGCGCTGCCCCTAATCGCAACAGCTAACGCCAAAATCATTCCTCTCTGACCAGCGGCCTCATCCCTATTGCCACCAGCGTCTCGTTGCATTCATAGATGCTGTTGTTTGTCATCATGTTGAGTATGAGCCGGTAGGCTACGTCTTCCTCGCCGCCGGTCAGCTTGAACCCCGCCTTGGCTACCATATCGCTGCCCAGCGGGGGCGGGAGGCGCAAGCCCACGCACAGGGCGATTACCGTCGGCAGCGAGGCTTTTTTCCTATCGTTGCGGTAGCGGCTGATGTTTTCAGGGCTGATGAGGCAGCGGTCGGTCAGGGCTTCATTGGTAATCCTCAGGCGCTCCATGTGCGCGGTCAGCGTGTCGCCGAACCCGGCGGGGAGGCCCTTCATGATTGCGGCGATGGTTCTCACCGCCTCCCTGCACTCCTCTTTCAACTCGTCGTTGACATCGATGGCGCGGTTTAACTGGCCGCCGGGAAGGTAGTTAGTAGTCTTTTTGGTGCCCGACAGCGCCGAGCGGAAAAGGGCGCATTCGGTGTAGTGGCCCACCCCGAAACGACTATTCGCGGTGTAGGTGACCTCGAAGGTCAGGCAGCATTCGTCCATGTGCTGCCGCGCATAGGCGGTGAGGCAGGCCGTGCCCGCCGCGGTGCGGTCGATGTACCGGCTGTGGTTGACGCACACGTGCCTGTCCACGTACAGGTAGCGCCCGGACTGCGCCAGGGCCTTGAATTCAGACTGCGTGACGAAGGCAAAAGCCAGGTCAGCCGCGTCGATGACAAAGGTCTGGTTGTCACTGATGGCCTCGGGATTGAAGGAATGGCCGGGCACATGGCGGCCCTCAACGTAGTTATACACGCCTATGGCTTCGGTGTAACCGAGGTCGATCATGCGTATCTTGGCCGATTGGATCGATACGCCGAAGAAGTCCGCCAGCGAGGAAATGACCCGCTCCATGACTTCCGAGGGCGCGAAGGCCGGCTCCAGTTCCCCCGCCTCCGCAAAAAGCTCCATTATCTTTTGTCTGGTGGTGGAGGCCGGCATCAGGATGCGCGGCGCCAAGTGGTTGGCCTGCCATTCCATCCATTCCAGCGGGGTACTCATCTTATCCGGGGCGGCGCCCTCCCTGACCTGGCACACGATGGACTTCGCCTCCGGGTTGTACAGCTTCTCCAGCAGAAAGAAGCGGCGGTGCAGGTCCCAATGCACGCACTCGTGGACAATGGTGTTGCGGTACGAGCCGAGCGTGTACATAAAGAATATTTCCGGGTCCACCAAAATGGTGCCCGCGGTGATCGACTCTTCGTAATAGACGCCCTGGCGCGGGTCGTAGAGCATGATGAGGCAGTTGTCGAAGAATATCTGCCCAAAGGCGGTGCCGTTCTTGGTGATGCGCCCCTGCCGGATGGCCAGTCCCATGCGCCCGGCCAGTTCATCGGTAGATACAGGGGTGGGCGTATTTAACGCCTCCGGGTAGTGGCGGCACAGGAAGTCCTCCGCCACCGCGTCTAGCTGTCCCCGGCTGATGATGGGGACGAAATGGTCGGATAGCTGCCCCGGCCTCCCCGCCCGCGCCGGGGAATAGACGCTAAAGCCATGCACCCGGAAGTTATCTATCCCGTGGTGGTCAAAATCGCAGGAGCACTCCACCCGGAACCATTGCCCCACGGCGTCGGTATTATACTCGCGCCGCACCGTCTCCGCTATCTCAATCTCCGCCGAGACGATAACATCCAGCTTCAGCGCGGAGGCGGAGGCGCCTCGTGTGGCGGCGGTGGTCACTGCCTTACCAACGCTGGCGATGCTACTAGCGCCGCCCTCCCTGATGTCCAGCTTCTCCACCCGCATGTATTCCAGCCGCGCCTCCTGCGGCTCCAGCACCGCACCCGAGCGGCATTCCAGCCGGTCCGGGTTTTCCTCGATGTACCCCGCCAGCTCCAAAAAGATGTCATCGTAGTACAGCTTCGCTATGACGTCAGTGAAAGAAGTGAATCGAGCCAACGCTTATACCTCCTGACCGTACGGGCACACGCCTCCTTAGACCTGTGCTACACCCATGAGGCTACTGCAAATGTTGCAATATCTAAGCGTTATATCTTAAAAGTATCCTCGTCAAATCCCTTCCTCTTGCCTATCTTTCACCCTCTGTGCATCTTTTGACTACAATAATATTGACAGAGCTAATAAACATATTGGTGGCATAGTGGTTCATCAGCCCTACGTTTATCTTCATTGCTTGTTCTTTATCACTTTAGCCGGTACTCCTACGGCAACGATATCATCAGGCATATGGTTTATTACTACCGCGCCGGCGCCATAAGTGCCGTTGTCACCCAGTTTTACGCGGTTTTTGACCGTGGAGCCAATGCCAAGAAAACATCCTGTGCCCACTGTGGTTTCGCCGGCAATATGTGCTCCGGGCATCAGGCTAACGTAATCCTGAATCACTGCATCATGCCCGATAAAGCAGCCGGGATTCACTATGCAACTTCTCCCTAGGTTGACATTGGTAGTGAGTATGGTACCGGCACACACGATGCTGCCTTCCCCTATCTGGTTATTAGACTGATTTACCTGGGGATGTACCAACGTGGCCAAGGGAAAGTGCTGTACTAAAAGTTCCTGCGTAATTTGTCTGCGTATCTGGCTGTCAGCTATGGCGACCACAAAATGCGGTCTGGCTGGTTGGTTGATTATATCGCTTACGGTGCCTACGATTGGGTAGCCTTCGACGGTTTTGCCCTGCATGCCATCGTCCGCCAAGCCGATAAAGCTCCATGTCTTCTTCACGGCATTGATTTCCCGGATGAGCCATACCACTTCCCTGCCCAACCCCCCGGCGCCCACTACGACCAAATCTGTTGTGGTTTTGTAAGTCATCGATTTTACATTCATCATCCCGGCAACCCTTCTCCGGCATTCCCTGAAAACGCCTCCATGGTAGCTTGACCGGGGGCGTTGATGCCTTCCCTTTTGATTACTACCCAGATGGTTTTAAAGATGATCATCCAGTCCAGGTGGAACGATATTGATTCGATGTATTTGATGTCCCAATCAAACCGCGCTTCCCAGCTCTGATCGTTCCTCCCATTGATGGAAGCCAGGCAGCTAAGCCCCGGCTTTACTTCATGCCGCCTTCTCTGTTGCTCATTGTAAAGGGGCAAATACTCCACCACCAAGGGCCGGGGCCCTATTACGCTCATTTCTCCTCGTAATATATTCCAAAGCTCCGGTAACTCGTCGAGGCTGGTGGTTCTGAGTTTCGTCCCGAAGCGGGTCAGGCGGACGTCGTCGGACAGGAGGTTGCCTTCTTCGTCTTTGGCGTCGGTCATGGTGCGGAATTTGTGCAGGGTGAATATCTGCTCGTCCTTGCCGGGGCGTTCCTGTTTAAATATTACCGGGCTGCCAAGTTTGACGCGCACGAGAATGGCAACAATGAGCAGCACGGGAGAAAGAACGACCAAGGCGGCGAGGGCGCAGATGATGTCAACGACCCGCTTTATATACCGGCAGTAAATGCCGTCTTTACCCTTTTTCACGCAACCATCCCTCTTATAATGCTGATTACGAGTTCCATATCCTCGTCGGTATTCTTGATATCACTGGGCAAGCACAGGCCGCGCTCAAATATCTCATTGCCGGTGTCTCCTTCCATACAGATGAAATCGCGTGCCGCAAACACCGGTTGGCGGTGCATCGGTTTCCAAATCGGGCGGGCTTCGATGTTGCGGTTGGCCAGTGCGTTTATGATGTCCATCGGCGTAAGCTTTAGGTGATTATCCAGCAGGATACAGGAAAGCCAGAAGTTCGGCTCAGAGCAGGGCAGGTACGGGTTCATGTTGATGGCATCTATGTCGGTAAAGGCCGCCTTATAGGTTTCATAAATCTTCTTTTTCAGTGCCCGGTGCTCATCCAGATGTAGTAGCTGGCCTCGTCCGATGCCGGCCACGATGTTGCTCATGCGATAGTTGTAGCCGATTTCCTCATGCTCATACCACGGGAATGGCTCACGGGACTGGGTAGCCCAAAAGCGGGCTTTTTTTATGTCCTCTTTATCGTCACTCAGCAGCATCCCGCCTCCGGACGTGGTGATGATCTTGTTGCCGTTGAAGCTGAGGACGTTATATTTACCAAAGCTGCCTGTCTGGCGGCCTTTATAGGTAGCGGACAGGCTCTCTGCCGCGTCCTCGATGAGCACCGCGCCGTGTGCGTCGCAGATAGCAACTATCTCGTCCAGCTTGGCGGGGGTGCCATACAGGTTGGCCACGATGACGCATTTGCAAGCGGGGTATTTCTCAAATGCCTTTTTCAGCGCATGAGGATCCATGTTCCAGGTCTCGCGCTCGGAATCTATGAACACCTGAACGCCGCCTTCGTAGGAGACCGGATTGACCGTGGCGGAGAAGGTGAGGTCGGAGCAAAAAACTGTATCTCCGGGCTTTACACCCGCCAGCTTGACGGCGAGATGGAGCGCGGACGTGCCTGATACCAGCGCTGCCGCGTGACCGATGCCTATGTAAGCAGCCATTTCTTTTTCAAATTCGTTGACGTTGGGACCGAGCGGCGCGACCCAGTTGGTTTCGAACGCTTCCTGTATGAACTTCATTTCCTCGCTGTGCATGGTGG
Organism: Syntrophomonadaceae bacterium; assembly: GCA_030526885.1. GTDB lineage: Bacteria > Bacillota > Syntrophomonadia > Syntrophomonadales > Syntrophomonadaceae > JAUNBV01. Next base: position 10,005 of record JAUNBV010000027.1, on the reverse strand, counting down.
GCGAGGACAGCCAGATTTTTCCGTTTATCATCATTATTTATCTCCAGTCAACCAGTTCCCCGTCTTTCAATGTCATCCAGTGAAAGTACAGCCATACGTCCTTGATTAAATCGCCCACTTGCATGCGCACCAGCGCGCTGCGGCGCTGACGGTTTATTTTGATGATCTCGCCCTCGTAGTTGAGCAGCGGGCCGTCGATGATCTTGGTCTTGTCTCCCACCAGCATGGCGCGGGACAGCTTTATGTGGCCGCGGTGGTCGTATAGCCACTCGGCAAACTCCAGGTCTTTGCCGATAAGCGAATGCATGGTGCCTTTATCTTCCCGGTAGCCTAAAAGCCGGACGACGCGCTTTTCGCTGTAAAGGAGCGCCGTATCAATGGGCGTATCCATGTATATGAACAGGTAGCCGGGAAGCAAGGGGTATGTTTTTACCTGCCACTGACCGTTTTTGCGCTCCTCGCGGTCGAACACGGGATATAAAACGGTGGCCTGCGGCATCAGGCGCAGCAAGCTGTTTTTGAGCACAGCTTCGCTGCCTGTGTTGCAAGATACACAATAGGCGTGCTTTAGCATACTACGTCCTTTACCTTCCTGTCGGGGCATAGGCCAATTGAAGCGTTGCTACGCTGTAGCCAAGCAACATCACGAATTAGCCTGACCCATAACCCATGGTATGGCTGCAATGCTGTGGATATACGTCACAGGTCCCCGCGCACTGACTGTGTCGTCGGGTCGCTGTTTCGATTGTACGGGACGGGAGACAAGGGGACGGTTCCTCTGTCTCCTTTTTGCCATTTCATCACCACTCGGTTTGTCTAAGGGAGACACAGGAACCGTCCCCTTGTCTCCTTTGTCTCCTACGCGCCGAATATGGCGCCGGCGGGTATCCGCGAAAAGGGCGGTACCCAGGCGCCTTTCATTATGGTGACGCCGCCGCCTATATGGCAGTGCTCGCCGATGACCGCGCCGGGGTTCAGCAGGGTGGACGCGCTGATGATGCAGTTGCGCCCGATATGGACCCTGGTGCCGATGACGGCCTTCATCTCTATTACCGCGGGCGGCTCGATGACCGAGGTGGGCGAAACCGTCGCGGAGGGGTGTATCAGCGTGGGCAGGATGAACCCGCTCTGCCGGAGCTTATCCGCCCAGTGCCCGCGCAATTCGCATTGCCCGAAGCTGGGTATGGCTATGGGATAGCGCTCGATATAGCGCGCGTAATTGGCGCAGGAGTCGATGGCCAGCCCGTTGCCGGGGTCGTCGTCCAGAAAGGCTATTTCCTTAAATAAACCCAAAGCTTCGGCGATTTCCTTCACTACCGGGCCCTGGCTGCCGGCGCCCAGTATGAGCAGATTCATGAACTTGCCGCCCTCGGCGGGCAGCACCGGCGGGGTGTAGCCAGCGGTATAGCGCTCCAGCAAGTCGATTTTATCGATATATGCCTGCAGGTAGTCGCCGTATTTTTTCTGCATCTCGGCCAGCTGCTTGACCCCCAGGAACACGCTGACGGTGTATAAATCAATGCCGCTCTCCAGGCATCGCCTAACGAACGCTTCCCGGAGCATGCCGGCGGACACCTTGTCGGCAAGGCGGTATTTGTCATTGAGCGATACCAGCAGGTTTTGCAGCAGATGGGCCTTCGGGGTTTCGTGCTCGCCGCTGATGAGAAAGCATTTATCATCCCGATAAAGGCCGATGTTGTCATAAAGCAGCCGCGCCACGTGAGGCGGCATGGGGAGGGTCCTGGCCATGCCCACGGGCAAAAGACGGTATTGCCTGCCCCGGCCCGGCGCGTCGGCTATGCGGGCCAGGGCGTTGCGAACCGTCAGGGCGCCGGCCTCAAAATCTATGTCCTCCAGCCGGATGGCGGACGCTTCGGCTAAGGTCAGGCCCATATGCAGGCACAGATAGGCCGCAACTTTCCGTGGCTCTACCTCCTCGGTCAGCGCGGCTTCTATAATCCCACATTGGTTCTCGTTCAGCATCCTCGCGCATCCTCTCCCAGGAGACAAGGGGACGGTTCCTGTGTCTCCTTTTTGCCATTTCATCCATCACTCGGTTTGTCAAATGGAAAAAGCATATAAACCATAAAAGTGGCTTGTTATCGGGAGACATAGGAACCGTCCCCTTGTCCCCCCCCCGCCAAAAACCGACATTTGTATTTTAGCAGAGACCGCAACCGATGTCTACTAATTTTTTTAAAAAAATGGGGGGTTTTGGGCATACATGAGTGGATTTCCATAGATTTGCAATTTTTGAGGGTGGTCGCTACGGCTTGTTCCTTCGCTTCGGGCTTGCTTCACCGGGACGTGTCTCCAATGCAGTAAAGCACCGCAACGCAAAAGGGGCAGTATTTGCCGTCTTGCTGCCTGTTAGAGTATAGTTCGATCAGTTGATCTTTAATGATATCAAAGTCCCTGTCAAATAATCCGGAACTGTATATGGCGCTTTTGCGTAGTCTTTGTAGCCTAAAGCTGTTTAACTCAAGTTGCTTTATTGTCTCCTTGCCGCCATAACCGGACGCGTTGATAGTGCCGTCTGCGTTATATGTGAAAACTGCTTCCACGTCTTCGTCAAGCGGGGATACGATCAGGGCTTCATTGTACCATGGTCCTTTTCGGTGGCCGCAATGGCTGGCGTCCAGCTTATAGCCATCACATGAAACTAAAATGTTGTCGTAGTCCAGGTCGTTAGCCGGATATTTGCTCTGGGGCTTAAAGTGTTCCAAATGTGAGTTGTAATCTCCTATTCGCTGCATGCAATAACAACATATGTATCCCTGCTCGTCCAGCAACGTTTCTTTTAGTCGCTGTTTTTGTGGCCCGTGAAAATCATTTCCGAACGTCGGCTCTTTGCCATGAATCGCCAGATAATCAAGTTTCCACTGCTCGAAAAAGTCGGGCGGCTTGTCTTTAATTATTCTTTTCATGTTGCCTGCCTCGTGCAATCAAGAGTCTGGCGTTTACGGTATCGGCATTGGTGGATTGGGTTATTGAATCCAGTAGATTTGCCTTATCCAATGCTTCTTCGTACTTCTTTTCTTGGATACATTGAAACATTGCGGCGGAGATTTCTTTTATCTTTTCACATACCGAAGGGGTATTCATGAGTTCTTCGAGGATGAGGTTGGAGTCAAATCCGTAGGTTTGGTATTTTGTATATTGCAATTGGTTGTTTTCATCTTTGGTGAGGGCAAAGACGTTATATGTTTCGTCCAGTTCACCCAGAACCTGCGGCGAATGGGTTGTTACTATGAACTGAATATGGGGAAAGGTTTGCTTCAGTGCCGGCAATATCTTGCGCTGCCACGTGGTATGCATGTGGAGCTCTATTTCGTCGATGAGTACTATTCCATTGCCTAATAGCGGGTCATCCAAATCGGTATTGGCTATAGAAATGCGTCTGGCCAGATCCCCGAACAGGGCCAGGGTACATTTCTCGCCGTCCGAAAGCTGCTCTATGCGCAGCGTGACTCCGTCTTTTTCGGCGCGCATGGCTAAGGGGTTGCGGGTAACGCGGATATTGCTGACGCCATCCAACATCGCCTGCATGGCGCTTCTAACCGCGGTGAGCGCCTTGTCTTTGTACTCCGCATCACCGGTTTCTTTGACAATCTGGTTCTCCAAATCCTCTTGATTGCGAAACCATTCAAAAAACAGCCTAAAATCTATCCGGTTTTGAATGGCATTCTGAAATGCCGTCTCCTTATTGAACTCGTGCTCTTTGCGGATTCGTAGGGGAACGTCCAGTACGGCTCGGTTTACTCCATAATTCACGAAAATGGGCATGCCTTTGTAAGGGGCGCTTTCTTCAAGATATAGCTCGCGAAAGTGTTTTTCAAAATCACTGAGCGCAGTATTGGTATGGGTTCTTTCTTTGTTTTTACGATTCATAAACCTGCTGTAGGATACGTTAAAATCGTCAATGAACGAAAATTCTGCGGCTACGCTTGCAATTGATTTGCCATTCTCTATATCATCCAGTTCAATATTTATGCCTTGTTTGAATTTGTTTTGGACGATTTTATTAATCAGATTGGAAAACAGAAGGTTTACTGCGCGCAATACGGACGATTTACCCACACCGTTTACGCCAAAGAACACTGTACTTTTCCCTTCTATAGGAAATGCAATATCAGATATTCCTCTGAAATTTCTCACGGCGATACTCTGTATTTTCATTTGTACCCCACTGCTTCCTTACGAATTATTGTTCTCGGCTGTGGTTAGTTTATCATAACACACGGTTATTTATGCGGAAAAACCCGTTGGGCTGACAGCGTAAATTACAGTCTATCCAAGAATTTTGCCTGATACATTTACCTGGCCGCATTTAAAACGTCTCCTTAATGAACAAATTTAATAATAACTACCGGACTAATTTTCAAAAAGGGGGGTTTGAAAATAGTATAGCGCGTTATTTTCACGTTTGCAAATAAGTTTTCATTGAATATCAAAAAGCTCCGGGGCAAGCATCCCGGAATTTTCAATATTTTATTAGGGTGGTTTTTTGGCATACATGAGTGGACTTCCATAGATTTGCAATTTTACCGTTCAAAATCGTTATCCAACTTGACATATGACAAGTAGTCATATGTATTCCCCTGTGTCTCCCTTGACATATGACAAGTAGTCATAAAAAAGCGTGCCTGGGGAGGCACGGGGACGGCATCAAAACGGGGAGACAAGAGGGACCGTCCCCCTTGCCTCCCCGTATTATAGCCGTCAAAGCTGCCGCTTCCCATCTATTGCTTGCCAAACAAAGCTTTTACCTCGTCTCTCGTTGCAACAGATACCTTCTTTTGATAAACCACTTCTTTAGGCGCCGCATTCTGGGCTTGTTCAAACGCAGTTATTAGCTTTTCGGCAGATTTCTTGTCTTTAATCCAAACGTTGTTCAAAATACTATTCGTTGCCATTATTACCACTCCTTGCAGCAGCGAACTTCTGAACCCGAACATAAACTTCATTTAATTTATGTGTTTGCATTATAAAATATGATTTTTCGGTTGTAAAGCACAGAAAATGATAGCGTTGTCTGCATTATATCATCATTACACTACATGTTGTGTAGGTCTTTAAAAAATGGTGGGCGCGGAGGGTTTCGAACCCACGACTTCTACCGTGTGAAGGTAGCACTCTCCCGCTGAGTTACGCGCCCGCTATTTAAGAAAGGAGAACCGGCTCCCCTTTCCTTTAGTATTCTAACACCTTTGCGGCGCTTGCTCAAGGGGGCGGCGGATTTTTCTTGGGATTTTTTAAGGGCGGCGAGCCTCATGCCTTCAGGCGGGGGCGGTCATATACTCCCAGCAGGCGGTGGTATCGGCGGCGGCAATGATAGGCAGGTCGGGGGATTCAGGGGGCATTTCGCTCAGGTTATCCACCGGCAGGAGCACGGCGGCGAGCCTGGCTTGCCGGGCGGCGGCGATTTTCTGATTAATGCCGCCCACCGGCCGCAGCTCGCCCCGGATGGATATTTCCCCGCTGACGGCCACGTCCTGGCGCAGCGGGATGCCGGTGATGGCGGAGTACAGCGCCAGATAGATGGCCAATCCGGCAGAGGGGCCGTCCACCTGGCCGCCGCCGGTGATGTTAATATGCAAATCGTAGTCGGCGGGGTCGATGCCGTTGAGGCAGCGCAGGGCGGTACCGGCGTTGAATACGGAGTCCCGCGCCATACTGCCGGCGGCTTCGTTGAAGCGCAAACTCCCCTGGCCTTTGGGCATGGGAAAGGCCAGGGCTTCGATTTCGATGATATTTCCCTGCTGGCCGCTCACCCCCAGCCCGCAGATGCGCCCGGCGCAGGGACGGCCATGGTCCCGGCGGGGCATGGGGGGGTGGATGCGGCTGCTTTGCAGGGCTTTTTGCACATGCGCCGCGCTGACCTTGACCGGGAGGCGCGGCTGCTCCTGCTCCAGCAGGGCCAGGGCGCAGGCGTCCAGCAGCACTTTGTTGGCGCTGCGCCCGTCGCAGCAATATGCCAGTATCTGTTCCACCGCGGCGGGCTCCGGCTTCATTTTCAGCTTGCGCGCGGAAATGGTGAGGATGCGGCGTATCGCCTGGGGGGGCAAGGCTTCAAACCATACCTCGGCGCAGCGGGAGCGAAAGGCGGGGCTGATGCTGCCGCGTTCGCGGGTGGTAGCCCCGATGAGCAGAAAATCCGCCGGCAGGCCGTCGGTAAATATCTTCTTTATATATTGGGGAATGCGTTCGTTGCTGGGGTCGAAGTAGGATGAGTCCAGATGCACGCGTTTGTCCTCCATCACCTTCAGCAGTTGGTTTTGCAGATGGGGGTCCAGCTCGCCTATCTCATCGATGAACAGCACCCCGCCGTGGGCCTCGGTCACCAGCCCCGGCTTGGGCTCGGGAATACCTTCAACCGCCAGTTCGCGGGTCGCGCCCTGATAAATGGGGTCGTGCACCGAGCCCAGCAGGGGGTTGCTGCCCTCGCGGGGGTCAAAGCGCAGGCTGCTGCCGTCCACTTCCACAAAGGGGGCGTCGGGGGCAAAAAGGCTGCCGGGGCGCGACGCGGCGATAGCCAGCGCCAGCCGGGCGGTGCTGGTCTTGCCCACTCCGGGCGGGCCGTATAGGATTATGTGCTGGGGATAGGGGGAGCTTAAGCGCGCCACCAGCGACTGCATAGCCGCATCCTGGCCGATTATCTCCTCCGGCGCCGCGGGCCGGAGGAGTTTCATGGCATTGATCTGCAGGGTGCGCTGCTCCAGTTTTTCCAGTTGGGAGAGCTTATGAAAGGTGCGGGCGTTTTCGCAGCCGGCTTCCCCTTCGGTGAGGAGCTGGCGGCGCAGCTCGTTCAAATAGCTTTCGTAGTTTTGCTCGGCGCGGGCGCGTACCCGGGCGTCCAGTTCGGCTTCCACCGCCCGGCGCGCGCAGATGTCCACATAGCTTTCTTCCAAACGGCGCAAACCTTGCGCTTGAGCGGATTCGGCCTCCGGGTGCTCTCCGCTCTCCGGTATCGAAGCTTTCACTTATGTATCCTCCTGAAATATCGGCGGCTTAGCGCCGAAATATTATTCGGAGGTCACATTAAGCTTAACCTCCGCCTGAATGCCGGTAAACAATTTGATTTTCACCGTAAACTCTCCGGTATGCTTGATGGCTTCCGGAATCTCTATCTTCTTTTTATCTATGTTCACCTTAAATTCCTTTTGTAAAATCTCGGCTACTTGGGCATTAGTTACCGCCCCGTAGAGTTTGTCGCCGCCGCCGGTTTTCATGGCAACTTTTACCGTCGCCCCGTCGATACGCTCTTTGAGCGCCTGCGCCGCCGCCTGCTCACGGTCATGCTGCCGGGCTTTCTTGTCTTCTTTTTCCTTGCTTTCCTTCATTTTCATAGCGGTAGCTTCCTCGGCCAGGCCGCGGGGCAGCAGATAGTTGCGGCCATAGCCGTCCGCCACCTCGATGATCTTGCCTTTTTCTCCCAGCTTAGGCACATTTTCCAGCAGAATTACCTTCATGCGGATCCCCCCTTATCTTCCTCTTCAATAATTCTATCATGATTATCGGGCTGCGCCAGGCGGTGAAACAGCGGCGCCAATATCCCCATCCCGGCCAGCACCGCCAACGCCAGCGGGGTAAGAAACAAGAGCGCCGCGATGAGCACAACCGTGATTAAGACGCGCGTTCCCGCCGATACCTTGCGCCGGATACGGCTGAATCCGGCCAGCCCGTAATAAACGGTAAAGGGCAGCATCAGCAGCAGTATATTCAGCCCGCCGTAAAAGGCCAGGTTTTCCTGTTCCCCGCCCAACAGGGCCAGGATTAGCCCCACCATCAGTATCCCGCTCAGGGCCAGGGGCATGATTTCACGGAAAAACGGCGGCTTGTCCAGCGCATTTTGAAACCGCACCCGCAGGAACATGCGCGCGATGACCAGAACAAACAGCGAAAACGCGGTAAACATCAGCGCAAACACCGCCGGCAGCAGGTGCATCATAACGCGGAAAACCTGCGGTATCATCTCCTGCAAGGCGGCGGTATCCACTCCGCGCTCAGCATATGCGTCCCAGAACTGCTGCATGGAGGCATCGTCGAGACCGGCCATGATCTCGCTCTCCATCTCGGCGGTAAAGGCGTCATAGCCCTCCGGGCCGATGCCCGCCGCCCCGATGCCCAGATAGAGCAATCCGGCCAGCATGGCGGTTATCACGCACCAGCGCCGAAGCTTTGCGTACCATCCCGCGGCCGACCGGGCGTCATCGTTTTCACAGCCTAGCCAGGCCATCACAAAGGCCGGGGCATTCAGCAACGCCAGCAGCAGCAACTGGCTTACGCCCTGGCCGAAGAAAAACAGCAGCAATCCCGCCACCATCGCCAGTATCAGCTCATAGCGCCGCACATAATATGAGCCGATGAGTAAAATGATGCCCCAAAACAGCGACAGGGATATGCACATCTCCGGCCACACCGCCATCAATACCGCTATCACCGCCGTCAGTATGCCCAAAATCAGCATGTCTTTCTCCATTTCCGTATTAAAGAGCCCGGAGCGAGCGTCCATAACCAGCGTCATTGCTCTATATTATAGCCCTTTTTACGCGCGGAGGAAAGGTGATGCGGCTTAAAGGATAAAGAATTGCACGCAGAGCAGCACCGCCATGCCGGGCAGCCCCAGAAAACCGACCAACAGGATGGTCACCAGGTTTATCGGCAGACTGGCGCCAAACCAGGCGCCGAAAAAGTTGAACAGCAACAACAAGGCCAGGCCGGCCGCGGAATTCAACACCAGTTTCCACAGCAGCTTCACCGGACGGGCGACGAATTGCAGCAGCACCAGCAATGCCGCCACCGCCAGCAAACCAAAAATAATTACCTTTACTTCCATTTATTCTTCACCTCCCGTCACAAACCACGCCGCTGAAGCCGGAGTTTCGCCGTATTCCTCACGATATTCCTTTAAAAGGTATTCATAGCGCACTTCCGCCGCCTTGATGACATAGGTGGCATGCTCGATCATGGCGGGCGCGTCCATTTGCCCAAACAGTTCGTAGGCCTGCCGCAATTCGCAGGCCGCAGCCCGTACCCTTTCCGCTGCCTGTTGGGCCGCGGCGCATTGAGGCTCTTTCGCGCCGCCGGCGCTGCGCAAAAGTTTATAAATGTGGTTTTGCATGGTCAAAGGCCCCTTTATGATAGCCTGCCATATTATGTATATGCCTTGTCACACACGGGTATGACGGCAACGCAAGCTATGGTAAAACGTGAATAAAAGGCCTTTTGAAGTTATATACTACCTGAAGAGATACAGCTATTTATGCTGCCAAGCTCAATACAAGGAGGGATATATGTGAAGGCAACGGGTATTGTTCGCCGCATTGACGATCTCGGCCGGGTGGTCATCCCCAAGGAAATCCGCAGAACCCTCAGAATTCGCGAAGGCGATCCACTGGAAATATTCGTCGACCGCGAAGGCGAAGTCATATTAAAAAAGTATTCTCCTATCAGTGAGTTGGGCGATTTTGCCAAGGAATATGCCGAATCGCTGCATGACTCTACCGGTCATATTTCCATGATTGCGGACCGGGACGTGATAATTGCGGTGGCGGGAGGAAACAAGCGCGAGTTCTTGAGCAAGCCGGTGGGTCAATTGCTGGAGAGAGCAATGGAAAGCCGCCAGGCGGTGCTGATGAACCAGCTGGAAAATCCGGCGGACGAAGGGGTTCATATCATTCAGACCGATGACCGCGAGTATACGGTGCGCTCACAGTTGGTGGCTCCCATTATCAGCCAGGGAGACCCCATCGGAGCGGTACTCATCGTCAGCAAGGAGCCCAATGTGAAACTGGGCGACATGGAGGCCAAACTGGCGGAAACGGCGGCCAGCTTTTTGGCCCGGCAAATGGAACAGTAAGACGTCCTGGAATGTACGCAGCGCGGCGGGGTAACTCCCCGCTTCGTTGTTTTGCGCGTTATGAGTCTCTTTTTCTTTTGCTGAGCTCATAAATGTAGTATTATGGATGAGTTATAATAAGGTCATACATAAGCGGGAGGATC
>JAUNBV010000026.1 GCA_030526885.1 Syntrophomonadaceae bacterium | reverse complement strand
CACAGGCGGCCAGAGCGGAAATGCAAAAGCCTCAAGCCTGATTTGCTTTTGAAATCTCTTTGCAGTATAATACGCCCTAAGCGACTGGTTCGGATATTTCGTAATGCAAACTTTAATAGGACGAGAATAATCGTATTGGAATGCTAAAAACTGAATAGGAGGTGGTGTTTGAGTGTCAGACCTCAAGACATTGCAGATCATTCCCCTGGGCGGTTTGGGGGAAATCGGCAAGAACATGACGGCAATCAAATACCAGGATACCATCGTGCTTATCGACGCCGGATTGATGTTTCCGGAGGATGAGCTGTTGGGGATTGACGTCGTGATCCCCGATACCGCTTATCTCATGGACAACCGGGATCGACTGAAGGCCATTTTGCTGACCCATGGACATGAAGACCATGTGGGCGCTTTGCCGTATGTGTTGCGGGATTTCAAGGTGCCGGTCTACGGCAGCCGCCTGACCCTTGGTATCGTGGAAGGAAAACTAAAAGAGCATAATCTTACGGACGCGGAGCTGAACATAGTGCGCCCGCGCGATGTGATACGCATCGACGAGCTGCAGGTGGAGTTTTTCCGCGTCAGTCACAGCATACCGGACGCTATGGGGATAGCTATCCATACCCCGCTGGGAGTGGTGCTGCATACCGGCGATATCAAGCTGGATCAGACTCCGGTAGACCGTCAGGTGATGGACTATCGGCGTATGGCGGAATTGGGCGAGGAAGGCGTACTGGTGATGTTTTCGGACAGCACCAATGCGGAGCGACCCGGATTTACCCCCTCGGAGAGCATAGTGGGTCACACCTTTGAAGAACTGTTTGGCCGCTGCGAAGGCCGCATCATCGTGACCACCTTTGCCTCAAACGTACACCGCATCCAGCAGGTAATCGACAACGCGAGTCGCTACGGGCGCTATGTGGCGGTAGTGGGGCGCAGTATGGTCAACAATGTAAAAGTAGCCGCCGAGCTGGGATATATGCATGTGCCGGAAGGGCTGCTGATCGAAATGGAGGATATCAATCGCTACCCCGACAATGAGGTGGTGGTGGTCACCACCGGCTCTCAGGGCGAGCCCATGTCGGCGCTGACGCGCATGGCTACCGCCGATCACCGCTGGGTGTCCATTCAGAAGGGCGATACGGTGATAATATCCGCCACCCCCATCCCCGGCAACGAAAAACTGGTGTCGCGTACCATCGACCTGCTGTGCCGGCAGGGGGCCGAGGTCATCTATGACCGCAGCATGGGCGTGCACGTGTCCGGCCATGCCTCGCAGGAAGAGTTGAAGCTGCTGTTGAATCTGGTGGGCCCGCGCTATTTTATCCCCGTACACGGCGAGTACCGCCACCTGATAAAACATGCCCATATCGCTACCAGCCTGGGGATGCCGGCGGAAAACGTATTTGTGCTGGAAAACGGTCAGATAGTGGAGTTCACTGACCAGGGCGCTGCGGTAGTGGGCAAAGTAAACTCCGGCAAGGTGCTTATAGACGGGCTGGGCGTAGGCGACGTGGGCAACATTGTGCTGCGCGACCGCCGCCAGCTCTCCCAGGACGGTATCATGATCGTGGTAGTCACCATCGACCGGGAAAAGGGCGAAGTAGTGTCCGGCCCCGATATAGTGAGCCGCGGCTTCGTTTATGTGCGGGAATCGGAAGACCTGATGGAGGATGCCCGCGTCCGGGTGCGAGAGGTGTTTGACCGCTGCATCCAAAGAAACACCATCGAATGGGCCACCATGAAAAACCAGGTGCGCGACAAACTGGGCCGTTATCTGTATGAACAAACCGGCCGCAGGCCCATGATACTGCCCATAATAATGGAAATCTGAGCAAAGCTTTAAGCGAGGGACTTTGCCTCCCTTTGCTCCGGCATTGCGTCCCCGGCTTAAAAGGCGACTGAGCGCCCGCTGCTATCGGACGCTGTTTGATGGATAGAGTAACGCGGGGAAATGCGCTGTGGATGCGGTTGATACCCCCTTTGCCGTTTCAATGCCACGGTTACTAAACAATTGAAAACAAGCCTCCTGCCCAAGTTCGCGGCAGGAGGTTTTTTTTACTATTAATATTAAAAAATGGAAGCCACAAATTACAATTAAAGAATAAAGTGCCAGGTGAGAGCACATACTCATATCAGGAGAATCAAGGAAAAATCGTGTATGAGGATGTGCAAAGGGTTTGATCAATAAAGTTGAAATATGTGGGGTGAACACGACTAAGCTGCCGGTAATTAGAAATGATGAAATGCGCCGTCTTTTTGCCTGTATGCAGGCGGGGGAGTATGAGGCGCGCGAGAAGCTTATCGAGGGCAATCTGCGCCTGGTGCTGTCCGTGCTCCAGCGCTTCAGCAACCGCGGCGAGGATGTGGACGACCTGTTTCAAGTCGGCTGTATCGGCCTTATCAAGGCTATAGACAATTTTGACCTCAGCCATGAGGTGCGCTTTTCCACTTATGCGGTGCCGATGATAATCGGCGAGATACGCCGCTACCTGCGAGATAACAATACGGTTCGTGTTTCCCGTTCCCTGCGCGATATAGCATATAAGGCCCTGCAGGTGCGGGAGCAGTTGTTGGGCGAAAACTCGGCCGAGCCCTCGGTGGATCAGATGGCGGCGGCTATGGGTGTGCCTCGCGAGGAACTGGTCTTTGCGCTCGATGCCATTCAGGAGCCGGTGTCTCTGTTTGAACCGGTGTACAGCGACGGCGGCGATCCCATTTTGGTGATGGATCAAATTTGCGATGAAAAAAACGGGGACGAGCAATGGCTGCAATCCATCAGCCTGAACGAAGCTTTGAGCAAGCTTAACCAGCGCGAAAAACACATCGTAGCCCTGCGCTTCTTTAATGGCCGCACGCAAATGGAGGTGGCCGAAGAAATCGGGATATCACAGGCTCAGGTGTCACGGCTGGAGAAGTCGGCCCTGAAACAGTTGCGCAAATATGTGTGATGGGAGGGATATAACTTGAACCGCCAACTGCTGACGCTCCTGCTGTTGCTGTTGACGCTGCTGATGGGCATAAGGCTCACCGGTTACAACCAGGCGTATGTTGCGGCTTTTACGCAGGGCAATCTGATCGAGATCAGTGTCGCCGAAAGGTAAAGGGTGCATAAGGCCCTATACCCTGAACAGCATTTTGGCATAACCGGGGAAGGGCCAGTATGCCTCGCCTACTATCATTTCCAATTCGTCGGCAACGCCGCGCAGGGATCGCATGTGTGCAATAACCGTATCACAGTAGAAACGCGCTTTATCCTGGGCGCTATCAAAGGCGGCGGCTGTGAGCAGGATATCTTCCAGTTCTTCCGCCTGGCGGTATAAGCTTTCGCCCAGTTGTGAGATACGGCGCAGCAATTCTCTCTCCATTTCAATAGAGATGTCGGCCCCCAACTGCTTTTTCTGCACCGCGGACGCGCTCAGCACTTGGCTGTAAGCCGCCACCGCCGGCATAATCTGGCGCCTGACCATATCCGTCATGGTGAGCGCTTCGATGTTCAAGGTCTTACAGTAATCCTCCAGATGAATCTCGTAACGGGAGCGCATTTCCGCCTCGGTAAAGATACCGTGCCGGGTAAAGAGCTCTATGTTTTGCGGCGCGATGTAATAGGGCATGGCGTCAACCGTGCTGCAAAGATTCTTGAGCCCCCGGCGCTCCGCCTCCCGCACCCATTCCTCGGAATAATTATTGCCGTTGAAAATAATGCGCTTGTGCGCGGTTATGGTTTCTTTCAGCAATGCGTTCAGCTCGCGGTCAAAATCCGCCGCCGCTTCCAGACGGTCGGCAAAGCGGCATAACTCCTCGGCCACGATGGTGTTCAAAACTATGTTGGGCCCGGCAATGGACTGTTTGGAGCCCAACATACGAAATTCAAATTTATTGCCGGTAAACGCCATGGGCGAGGTTCGGTTGCGGTCGGTGGTGTCCTTGGGGATGGCCGGCATGACCGGCACGCCCATTTCCATTTCCACCCTTTCCCGCGCCAAATATGTCGAGCCGCTGGCAATAGCTTCCAGCGCCTCGGTGAGTTCTTCGCCCAGGTAAACCGATATGATGGCCGGTGGCGCTTCGTTCGCTCCCAGGCGGTGGTCGTTGCCGGCGTTGGCCACCGTGCAGCGCAGCATTTCCTGATACTCATCCACTCCTTTGAGCACCGCGGTCAAAAACAGGAGAAACTGCGCGTTCTCGCCCGGAGCGTCGCCCGGTTCCAGCAGGTTTATGCCGGTATCGGTAGCCAGCGACCAGTTATTATGCTTGCCGCTGCCGTTTACCCCCGCAAAAGGCTTTTCATGCAATAAACAGGTCAGACCGTGGCGGGTAGCCACTTTTTTCATCATTTCCATAGTTAGCTGGTTATGGTCGGTAGCGGTGTTGGTGTCGCAGAAAATAGGGGCCAGTTCATGCTGGGCGGGAGCCACCTCGTTATGTTTGGTCTTGGCCAGGATGCCCAGTTTCCATAATTCCTCGTCCAACTCCTTCATATACGCCAAAATGCGGGGCTTGATACTGCCGTAATAGTGGTCGTCCATTTCCTGTCCCTTGGGCGGCCGCGCCCCGAACAGGGTGCGCCCGGTAAAGAGCAGGTCCGCGCGCTGCTGATAAAAATCGCGGTCGATTAAAAAGTATTCCTGCTCGGGCCCCACGGTGGTAATCACCCGGCTGACGGTGGTGTTGCCGAACAGGCGCAGTATGCGCAGCGCCTGCGCGTTGAGCAGTTCCATGGAGCGCAGTACCGGGGTCTTTTTATCCAGCGCCTCGCCGCTGTAGGAGCAAAACACGGTAGGTATGCACAGGGTATTTTCTTTTACAAAGGCGTGAGCGGTAGGGTCCCAGGCGGTATAGCCCCGGGCCTCAAAAGTGGCCCGCAATCCGCCGGAGGGGAAGGAGGAGGCGTCGGGCTCGCCCTTGATGAGTTCCTTGCCGGAAAACTCCATGATCACGCCGCCGTCGCCAGTGGGCGCGATAAAGCTCTCGTGTTTTTCAGCGGTCACGCCGGTCATGGGCTGGAACCAATGGGTGAAATGCGTCGCGCCGCGCTCGATAGCCCAGTCCCGCATGATGGCCGCCACCACATCGGCTACCGATTTATCCAGGCTGCCTCTCTCGCTCACGGTGCGCTTAATGGCCCGGTAAGTATCCTTGGGCAGCCGCTCCTGCATTACGCGATCATTGAATACCATACTGCCGAAAATATCCGGTAGATTGATAGCTGTCATGGGGCTTACCTCCTCGATAATAAAAAACGCTACCGAATCCTGAGGATGGGCAGCGCCGTTGCGGTTTACGCAGATATTTTAGACCTTGGCTCATGTGTTGTCAAGAACTTAAAAACATAGCCCTTAATTTTTGATAATCTAAATAAATTTCGGCATTCACCGGCATGAAGAAAAGGACATTGCCAATCATCTAAGGGTAGGCGATAATGGAATCGGGTTTATGAAATGATGATGTCGCCGGAACAAAGGAATGGGTCAAAAATAAGCGGCAAGCATTGAAAATACGGAACAGATTTTAACATAAAAGGAGGGGCAGGATGGATGGAGTAAAACTGCAATGGAATAGGGACTATGCCGAACCCATACCGGAGACGGAATTTGTGTGCGATGAACTGGTCCTGCCCGCGCCCGGAGCCGGCGGGACAGAGCCTTCGCTATTTGTGGAGCCGGGCACGCCGGTTTCAGTGCCGGAGCGCGCATACGGACGTATCATTCAGGGCGACGCGCTGGCAGTGGGGCATGATTTGCTGCGCCAAGGCTACGGGGGAGAGTTTCGGGTGATATATTTGGACCCGCCCTATTACAGCGGACGCAGTTATACCAGTAATCACAAGACAGCGGCCGGGGATTTATCGCTGGAGGCTTTTGACGACCGCTGGCAGCAAAGCCTGGACCGCTATCTGGAGATGCTGTATCAGCGCCTGCTGGTGATGCGAGACTTGCTGGCCGATAACGGCAGCCTTCTTTTGCACCTGGACTGGCACTGCAGCCATTATGGGCGGGTGCTGCTGGACGAGGTGTTCGGGGGCAAGGGCTTCGTCAATGAGCTGGTATGGTGTTATTCCGGCGGCAGCCCCGCCAAATTTCATTTTCAGCGCAAGCATGACTTAATCTTCTGGTACGCCAAGGGCCCCGATTACGTGTTTAATCCGCAGTATCGTGCCTACAGTAAAGGCACGGTGCAACGAGGGCTGACGGCGGTAAAGGGAGACCGCTACCATCTGAAAGAGCAGGGAGCCATGATGCAGGACTGGTGGAGCGATATTCCCAAGATACTCTCTCCTACCGCCCACGAAAACATGAAATACCCCACCCAAAAGCCGCGCCGCCTGTTGCAGCGCCTGATTGAGGCGTCGAGCGACCCCGGCGACCTGATTGGGGATTTTTTTGCCGGAACTTGTACCACCGCAGAGGCTTGTTCAGCTCTGGGACGCCGCTGGATAATGGCGGATATCGGCCCTCTGGCGGTGCAGACCGGCAAATACCGCCTGTTGCGCCAGCGGACAGAGCCGTTTACGGTGGAACGGGAAGCTGGCAGTTTTGCTCCGCAAGCCATAGCAGGCATCAACATCGATTGTGAAAGCGGTTTTGATGGCAATAGATGGAGAGTAAGTTTGACGCTGCGGGGTACGGAGGGAATTGATCCGCAAGAAAGCGTCGATTATTGGGAAATAGATTTTAACTATAACGGTGGATTATTTCGCTCTTGCCGGCAAATGCTGAGAGACAAGGGACGCTATAATGGAGAATTGCCCCTTACCGCCGGGCTTACTCTCCCCCCGGCGGGCCCGGAACGCGCGCTCACGCTGGCGGTAAGGACGCGAAGTTTTGACTGCCGCTGTCAGCAGCAGCTTTTTGAGTTAAAGGCCTGATAAGGTAATTAGCCGGGAGCGGGATAGGGCAAACCTGCCCCGGCTGCTTTTTTAAGGAGGGGAGCAAAGGGAGGCTTGCGCCTCCCCCTGACCCAGTTTATCCCTCGTCCACGCCTTTGGCGACATATCCTCCCAGCAGATATACCGAGGTGATAAGGGCGGCGTGCAGCGCCCACCAACCGGGTTCAAAGGCGCTGAAAAACTCAGGATCGACTTTGTTTCGGGATAGATGCGATTTTCGTTTTAAAAACATATCAGACCTCCTTAGCTAAAAATATTCGGAAAGCTCCTGCGTTTAAGTTTTCCCTGCATCGATACTTTTCACGGCGGCAATTTGTGTAAGATTTGACTAAATTGCTTTGACAAAAGGAAATATTACGAGAATAATATAATGATATAAATGTTAACGGTGAAAAACGAAATGAGAATGACGTAAAGCTTGGTGCGCGATAAGGGGGGACGAGCGATGAGACGCGAGGAGTTGGCGGCTTTAGTAGCCCTGCATGATACTGCCAAGTGGGGACAAAGGTCCTTGTGGAAAGTCAAACAGCATTTTGGCAGCATGGCCACGGCGGTCAACGCGGGCCGGGATGAGTTGCTGGCGGCGGGGCTGAGGACGGACGCAGTGGATGAATGGTGCTCGCGGCGGCCGGCGGCAGAGCGGCGGATGGAGCGTTTGGAGGAACTGAGCGCGGAGGGTATCGGCTTTTGCTGCGTGGATGATGAAGATTATCCCGAATTGCTGAAAAACATTTTTAATCCCCCCTATGTTTTTTATTATTATGGCAGCCTGGCGGCAGTGCATGAAGCCTGTTTGGCGATAGTGGGGTCCCGTGCCGCTACGCCATATGGCCTTAAGCAGGCGGGGCTTTTGGCTCAGGAGCTTGCCGCCGCTGGTTTTACGATTGTATCCGGCATGGCGCGGGGGATCGATACCGCCGCTCATCGCGGGGCGCTGAGCGCGGGAGGCAGGACGGCGGCGGTTCTGGGCAGCGGTATCAGGGTGGTCTATCCTCCGGAGAACCGCAAACTATATGATGAAATCGCCTTAAACGGTGTGGTAATAAGTGATTTTCCGGTAGATATGATACCGGACCCCAAGAATTTTCCGGTGCGCAACCGCATTATTTCCGGATTGAGCTACGGCACTGTGATTGTGGAAGCCGCAGCCAAGAGCGGCGCGCTGATTACCGCCGACGCAGCGCTGGAGCAAGGGCGCGATGTGTTTGCCCTGCCCGGTCCGGTAAGTAGCCGGCAGAGCGAGGGCTGCCATCATTTAATCCGGCAGGGAGCCATGCTGGTTACTTCGGCCAAAGATATTTTACAGGAATACGAACATTTGCAAAAGCACGCGATAGCCGAAAAACAGGAGCCTTTGTGGCCGGCTGCGGCGGCGGGGCTGGAGGATGCGATCCTGTCCTTGCTTGACACGGAGCCGTGTCATGTGGATAATCTGATGACGGAGCTAAATTGCGGGCTGGGTGAACTGAGCGCGGCCTTGATTGAGCTGGAGCTAAAAGGACGGATAAGCGCGATGCCCGGTAATTGCTATGTAAGGTTATAATGCTTTAGGCTGTAATGACCTTAAAAGGGAGATGGAAGCATGCTCCAAACCCGCTGATGCGGCGTGCCGTGCTAATTCACGGCTAAACATGGTACAATATAACGATAATAAACGAAGGACTGAGGGATGTATTTTGGCGGAGAAAAAAACACTGGTGATCGTAGAATCGGCGGCAAAGGCGCGTACCCTGAACAAGTTTTTGGGCAGAAATTATAAGGTAAAGGCCTCGGTAGGCCATATTCGGGATTTACCCAAGAGCAAGCTGGGGATAAATGTGGACGATGATTTCGAACCGCAATATATCACTATCCGTGGCAAGGGAGACCTGGTACGGGAGATCAGAGCCGAGGCCCAGAAGGCCGACCGCGTGTTGCTGGCTACTGACCCGGACCGTGAGGGTGAGGCTATCGCCTGGCACTTGCAGCAGGCGATGCGCATTCCCGACGATAAAAAATGCCGCATAGAGTTTCATGAGATAACCAAGGACGCCGTGAAGCAGGCGATCAAAAATGTGCGCCAGGTGGACATGGACCGCGTGGATGCACAACAGGCCCGGCGGGTGCTCGACCGGTTGGTGGGCTATAATCTCAGTCCGCTGCTGTGGGCCAAGGTGCGCAAGGGTTTGAGCGCTGGCCGGGTGCAGTCCGTGGCGCTGCGCATGATCTGTGACCGGGAGCGTGAAATACTGGCGTTTGTGCCCGAGGAATACTGGGTGGTGGACGCTGTGCTCGGCAAACCGGGCAGCAAGCAGAAGTTTTCCGCCCGGCTGGTGAGCAAGAGCGGCGAAAAATTCACGGTGCGCAACGCCGAAGAAATGGAGCGGACGGAGCGCGAGTTCAAGCAAAACCAGCTGGCGGTAAAGAGCGTGGAGAAAAAGCAAAAGCATAAAAAAGCCGCCCCGCCTTTTATCACCAGCACTCTGCAGCAGGAGGCTTCGCGGCGCCTGAATTTCTTCAGCAAACGCACTATGCGGGTGGCCCAGGAGCTGTATGAGGGCCTGGAACTGGGCAAAGGAGGCAGCGTCGGCCTTATAACCTATCTGCGTACCGATTCCACCCGCGTGGCGGCTACCGCGCAGGATGAGGCCCGGCAATACATCGCTAACGTTTTCGGCAAGGATTATATGCCGGACAGCCCTAATATTTATAAGAGCCGCAAGACGGCGCAGGACGCGCATGAAGCCATCCGTCCCACCTCGGTCAACCGCACTCCGGAAAGCATAAAGGATTTTCTGAGCAAGGACCAATATCGCCTGTATAAGCTGATATGGGATCGTTTTGTCGCCAGTCAGATGAGCATGGCGGTGTACGATACGGTCACGGTGGAGATCGCTGCCGGTGACTATGGCCTGCGGGCCACTTCGTCCGCCATAGCCTTCCCCGGTTATAAAAAAGTTTACAACGACAGCGAGGAAGAAGAGGGCAAAAATAATATCCCCGAGCTGCAAAAAGGCGATCAGCTCAAACTGCTGGACTTAAAATCGGAACAGCGCTTTACGCAGCCGCCGCCCCGCTATACGGAGGCCAGCATCGTAAAGATGATGGAGGAGAGCAATATCGGGCGTCCCAGCACTTACGCCCCCATTATCGATACCCTGTTGAAGCGCAATTATGTCGAACGCCAGAGCAAGCAATTCGTGCCCACCGAATTGGGGTTTGTGGTGACGGATTTACTGCTGGACAATTTCCAGAGCATCATGGGAGTCGAGTTCACGGCGCAGATGGAGGAAGACCTGGACGAGGTGGAAAAAGGCCACGAAAATTGGAAAAAGCCCATTCGTGAGTTTTATCCCAGCTTTGCCGAAGAACTGTCCAAAGCGAAGGAAATAGTGGAGAAGATTGAGATCAAGGACGAGGAAGCGGGCAAGGATTGCCCGGAATGCGGCGAGCCTTTGCTCATCCGTTACGGTCGTTTTGGCAAGTTTATCGCCTGTTCCGGTTTTCCCCAGTGCCGTTATACCGAATCCATAAATGAGGAAATCGGGGTAGACTGCCCCCTGTGCGGCAAGAGCATACTGGCCTTAAAATCCCGCAAGGGAAGGCGTTATTATGGGTGCAGCGGTTATCCCGAATGTGAGTTTCGCACCTGGGATCAGCCCACCGGCGAAAAATGCCCGCAGTGTGGCGGCGCGCTGGTAGAGAAGAACACCAAAAACAAAGACAGCGTTATACGCTGCAGCAATGCCGAGTGCAAATTCAGTAAGGCCAAAGAGGGCGGTGAGCAGTGAACTACGGTCATTGGCGAGTGGAGTGAGAGCATGAAACAATGGATCAATGTGATTGGAGGCGGCCTCGCCGGCAGTGAGGCCGCCTATTATCTGGCCGCACACGGACAGCCGGTGCGGTTGTGGGAAATGCGTCCGCATCAGATGACTCCGGTGCATAAAAGCGGAGAGCTGGCCGAGCTGGTGTGCAGCAATTCATTTAAATCGGAACTGCCGGATACCGCGCAGGGCCTGCTGAAACAGGAGATGAAGTTATTGGGCTCTCTGCTGCTGCGCGTGGCGGAGGATTGCCGGGTGCCTGCCGGGGCGGCTTTGGCGGTGGATAGGGAACGTTTTGCCCGGGCGGTAAGCGCGGAGCTGGCCGCCCGGACGGAGATAAGCCTGGTGCGGGAGGAATTTACCGCTATTCCAGGGGATGAGATATGTATCGTGGCTACCGGGCCCCTTACCTCAGATGCCCTGGCCGAGCATATTGCCTGCCTGCACGGCGAAGATAACCTTTCCTTTTTTGACGCGGTGGCTCCTACCGTGGCCGCCGATAGCCTGGATATGGACGTAATCTATCGGGCTGCCCGCTATGATAAGGGCAGTGATGATTACCTGAACTGCCCCATGGATAAGGAGCAATACGAGGCCTTTCATGCCGCGCTGGTGGCGGCCGACGAGATTGAGGGGCATTCGGTGGATAAAAAACTGTTTTTTCAGGGCTGTATGCCGGTGGAATTTATTGCGCGCAGCGGGTTGGACAGCCTGCGCTACGGCCCTCTGCGCCCGGTGGGGCTCATCGACCCCCGCAGCGGCCAACGCCCTTGGGCGGTATTGCAGCTGCGGCAGGAAAACCGGGAAGGCTCGCTGTGGGGGATGGTAGGTTTTCAGACCCGTATCCGCTGGAAGGAGCAACAGCGTATCTTTCGGATGATACCGGGACTAGAGCGGGCCGAATTTGTGCGCTACGGGGTGATGCACCGCAATACCTTTATCAACGCCCCCCGCGTGCTGCACGGCACCTTGCAGAGCCGTCTTTATCCCAATCTGTTTTTCGCCGGTCAGCTGTGTGGGGTGGAGGGTTATATGGAGTCGGCCGCCAGCGGGATACTGGCCGCCGTCAACGCCTTGCGCCACCGCCGCGGACAGGAACTGGTAACTCTACCGGAAACGAGTATGCTGGGTGCGCTGCTGCGATATATCAGCACCGAAAACCGTCATTTTCAGCCCATGAACGCCAATTTTGGATTATTAGCCGGGGAAGGCACGAAAACAAAAAACAAAAAAGAACGCTATCGCGTATATGCAGAATCGGCGTTGCAGGCCATGAACAGCTTTGTGGGGTCGATTTAATAAATTTTTTCCGAAAGGCAACAATTTGAATCTTGTTAATTGTACGCACAATGTGGTATATTTATATAGAGTAAAACGTAAAAAGAGGTCTAATCGATGATATCCGAAGAAATAGACGAGTTTCTGGCCCGTCTTAGGCTGGAGAAAAGCGCCTCTTCCCTGACTTTGCGGTCATACCGCACAGATCTTTTGCAATACTTTGCGTTTACGGCGCAGATGCAGGGCGTCGAGCTGGAAAGCATAGGCATCGAAGCGATAGACTACCGTAATTTGCGGGAATATCTTATCGCGTTGCAGGAGCGGGATATGGCCCGCTCTACCATGGCGAGGAAACTGGCGGCGCTGCGCTCTTTTGTGCGCTATCTGTGCCGGGAGGGGCGGCTGGATCATAATCCCATCGCCTATATCGCTACGCCCAAGCGCGAGAAAAAACTACCTCATTTCCTCTATCCGCAGGAAATTGACGCGCTGATGCAAACTCCGGATGTGAGTATGCCTGCGGGATTGCGGGACAAGGCTATCCTGGAAACGCTGTATGCCTGTGGCCTGCGGGTGAGTGAGCTTACGGGCATGGATATCGGGGATGTGGAACTGGAAGAAGCTTATGTGAGGGTTACCGGCAAGGGCAATAAGGAACGGTTGGTGCCGCTGGGTGGTCACGCGCGTCGGGCGCTGCTGGCATATATTGAGCAGGGGCGGCCGGAGTTTAAGCCGGACCGGGATGAAAAAGCGATATTTTTGAACCGTTTCGGCCGGCGTCTTTCGCGGCGCAGTGTGGTTAATATTGTTGATAAATATATGGACGCCGCAGCGATATTCCAGCATATCAGTCCCCATGCGCTGCGCCATAGCTTTGCCACCCATATGTTGGAGGGTGGCGCGGATTTGCGCTCGGTACAGGAGCTTCTGGGACATGCCCGGCTCTCTACCACTCAGATTTACACCCATCTGACCCGGGACAATATCAAGGCGGTGTATGAGCAGACCCATCCCCGCCGCTGATTTTAAGGCGTTCAGAGCACAGGTTGATGTGAGGTTTTTAAAAACCACAGCGTGATTAGAGAAATGGGGAGTAGGAATGACAGCATTATTTGAAGCCACTACCATAATCGCGGTAAAAAAAGGTGATATGACCGCCATGGCTGGCGATGGTCAGGTAACCTTCGGACAGAGTACGGTCATGAAAAACACGGCCAACAAAGTACGCCGGGTATATAACGGACAGGTGCTGGTAGGATTCGCGGGTTCGGTAGCCGACGCCTTTACGCTGGAGGACAAATTTGAAGACAAGTTAAAGGAGCACGGCGGCAATCTGACCCGGGCTTCGGTAGAACTGGCGAAGGAATGGCGCAGCGATCGCATATTGCGCCGGTTGGAGGCTTTGCTCATCGTAGCTGATAAGGACAAAATGTTGCTTATTTCCGGCAATGGAGAGATTATTGAGCCGGATGACGGCATACTGGCCATTGGATCGGGGGGCAATTACGCGCTGGCAGCAGCGCGGGCCTTAAACCGTTTTACCGATCTTTCCGCAGCCACCATTGCGCGGCAATCGCTGATGATTGCCGCTGATATTTGCGTATTTACCAACGGGCACATCAGCCTGGAAATATTAGAGAGGTAACATCAATTGAAACAAATGAGCCCACGGGAGATCGTGGAAGAGTTGGACCGCTATATAATCGGGCAACAGGGCGCTAAAAAAGCCGTTGCCATAGCTCTGCGCAACCGTCACCGCCGCAAGCTGGTGAGTGGGGAAATATCCGAAGACATCTATCCCCGCAATATAATCATGATCGGGCCCACCGGGGTGGGCAAGACCGAGATTGCCCGCCGGCTGGCCAAAATGGTTAACGCGCCTTTTATCAAGGTAGAGGCCAGCAAGTTCACCGAGGTAGGCTATGTGGGAAGGGATGTGGATTCCATGATCCGCGATCTCACCGAGACCGCGGTCCGCATGGTCAAGCAGGAAAAGATGGAAGAGGTGCAGGATAAGGCGGAGCAACTCGCCGAGGAGCGCATCTTAAATTACATTTTGCCGCCATTGCGCAAGAAGAGCCGCAGCAACCGCAACCCCCTGGAAGTGCTGTTGGGGACGGCGCAGGAACCGGCCGCTGATAGCGAGCATGAAGCTCGTGCGGCCGAAATCGAGCGCAAGCGCGAGATTCTTGCCCAAAAGCTGAAGCGCATGGAACTGGAGCAGGAAATCGTCGAGATAGAGGTCGAGGAGAGAAGCACGTCCTTTATGGAGATTTTCAGCGGTTCCGGGGTAGAGGAAATGGGCGTGAATATGCAGGAGATGATGGGCAATCTCATGCCTAAGGGCACCCGCAAAAGCAAGGTGACGGTGGAAGAAGCCCGAAAGATATTGGCCTTTGAGGAAGCGCAGCGCTTAGTCGATATGGATGTGGTTAAACGGGAAGCCATCCACAGAGTAGAGAACGATGGGATGGTGTTCCTCGATGAAATAGATAAGATTGCCGGGAAGGATAGTAGCAATGGGCCGGATGTTTCGCGCGGAGGCGTGCAGCGGGATATCCTCCCCATTATTGAGGGATCGACCGTGGTGACGAAGTATGGGCCGGTAAATACCGCTCATATCCTGTTTATCGCCGCCGGGGCGTTTCATGTGAGCAAGCCCTCGGATTTGATTCCTGAACTTCAGGGGCGTTTCCCCATCAGGGTGGAATTGGACAGCCTGAACCGGGAGGACTTAAAACGCATTCTGACCGAACCGCATCACAGCTTGATAAAACAATATGTGGCCTTACTGGCCACCGAAGGACTGCAGTTGGATTTCGAGGAAGATGCGGTAGATTGCATCGCCGAGATTGCGTATGAGGTAAACGCCCGCACCGAAAATATAGGCGCGCGCCGGCTTCATACCATCATGGAGAAGGTGTTGGAGGACCTGTTGTTTGAGACCGCTCATGCCGGAGCTGCCGGTATGAGAATCGACCGTAGCTATGTTGAGGAACGTCTGCAAAAAATCGTTAAGGACGATGATCTGAGCAGATACATTTTATAATGCCCCTACAAAAGCAATCAATATTTTAAGGAGGTACACGAATTATGGGAAAAACCAAGCCGTTATTGGAAAGAGCACGTGCCGTAAATAAAATCTTGTCCGGGATCGCCAACAAGCCGGTAAACTATACCGAGATGGCAGAGATCATGTGTGAAAACCTGGGATGCAGCGCCTTTATCATCAGCAAGCGCGGAGAGGTCGGCGGTTACGCGCTCACCCCCGGCTTCAAGTGCCAATCGTTTTTTAAGCAGTTGGAGGATAAAAAACGCCCCTTCCCCATGGTTTCTCCGGAGTTTGCCCAGACCCTGCTCAGTGTGCAGGAAACCAATACCAATATTAAACTGGACGAAAAATGTGTTTTCGATTATGAGCACAAGAATGAAGGCCCATGCGAATGCTCCGACTATATCTGGGCAATCCATCCCACCAAAGCCAATGGGGGAAGCCGCCGTCTGGGTTCGCTTTTGCTGTGCAATGAGAACCAGGAGTTTTCCGAGGATGATATCGTGCTGGCCGAATACAGCTCACTGGTAGTGTCCATGGAGGTCATGCGGGCGCTGAGCGAACATCTGGAAGAGGACGCCCGCAAAAAGGCTGCGGTTCAGGTAGCTCTGGCCACCCTGTCCTATTCCGAACGGGAGGCCATCGAGCATATTATGGCCGAACTGGCCGGTGAAGAGGGCTTGCTGGTAGCCAGCCGCATTGCGGACAAGGTAGGCATTACCCGCTCAGTTATCGTCAGCGCCCTGCGCAAATTTGAGAGCGCCGGAGTTATCGAGTCGCGTTCGCTGGGAATGAAGGGTACCTATATCAAAGTATTGAACCCGTATGTGTTCAAAGCTTTGAGCGGTACGAATTAAGCTGCGGATTAAAGCAATGAAAACAAAGTTATTCTTGCATTGCCAAAGCTTGATATGATATATTACTCTTTGGTGATTACACACGTTGTCCGATC
>JAUNBV010000025.1:11446-15995 GCA_030526885.1 Syntrophomonadaceae bacterium | reverse complement strand
GTGACCGCCGGCACGGCCGAAAAAATGCTCGTCTCCGGCGCGGGTAAAAGCGCCGGTATTCCCTCCACCGCCGGAAACCAAGGGATACACAGCCGGGCCAATACCAGCAGCCATATGTAATACTGCCAGGTCATGCTGAGCCGTTTCCCTACCACTGATTTGAGCGCCAGCATGATCAGGATCAAAATGCTGCCCGTGGCGGTGAGCGGCAGCAAAGTACGCAGCAAAGCTTCCATGCTACTCACCCCGCTTCAGGCTGGCGATAAGCTCATCCAGTTCTTCGATACTGACATCGTGGCTGCGGAAAAGCGCGGAGATGAATTTGCCGGCGCTGCCCTGATAATGCGCGATGAGCAGGCTTTTGGCCAATGCCGACTCATACTCTTCCCGCGAAAGTACCGGCACGAAGTAATACAAGCCGCGATTTTCCTTGCGCAGATATCCCTTGTCGATCAGGCGGTTAAGCAAGGTAAAGGTAGTGGATTTGTTCCACGCCCTGCTGGCCTCCACCCGCTTCCGGATTTCGATGGAGTTCAGCGGTTCCTCGCCATCCCAAATGATGTGCATGATTTCCAACTCCGCCTCGCTGATGGGTTGCATGTGGTGCATCGTCCCCCGCCCCTTTCCGTTCTACATCCTATAAACCAAAGTTTACAATACATAAACCTTGGTGTCAAGCATAGCGGATAAAAAAGGCAAACCGTGCTTTATATGCAATCTTAAAACATCCTCGTGGTGCTTGCTGCCATTTTTGACCTTGACCGCAAGCCTTTTTAAAACCGAAGCTTTCGCCCTATACGCACATCTGCCTCATGCTGGACTTGCCGGAGCTTTTTCTTTATAATAGAAAACACGGAAATTTTATGCTTGAAAGGGACGGAGCCATGGGACAGCAGCGCGCGTTTACGGAGAGGCCGGAGGCAGGGTTGCCGCGGCATATTGCCATTATTATGGATGGTAACGGCCGCTGGGCGAAAAAACGCAGGTTGCCGCGAACCATGGGCCATCGCGCGGGCATGAATGCGCTGGAGGAGATCGTGCGCGCCTGCAATGATATGGGGGTACAGGTGCTGACGGTGTACGCTTTTTCCACGGAGAACTGGAAGCGTCCGGCGGATGAGGTATCTTTCCTGATGCAGCTTTTGTTGGAATACATGAAGAAAAAACTGCGGGAACTGCATGAGGAAAAAGTTAAGATTAGGCTGTTGGGCGACAGTGAAGGCATCCCGGAGCCGCAGCGGGAGGCCATCGCGGAGGCGGTGGCGCTGACGGCTGATAATACCGGGCTGATTCTAAATATCGCTTTGAATTACGGCGCGCGGCGGGAGATTTTGCGCGCCTGCCAAATGGTCGCGCAGCGGGTGCGGGCGGGAGAGCTAAAGCCGGAGGATATTACGGAAGCCGATGTGGAGGCGCAGCTTTTTACGGCCGGTTTGCCGGACCCCGATCTTTTAATCCGTACCGGCGGGGAGATGCGGGTGAGCAACTATTTGCTATGGCAAATCGCCTATGCGGAAGTGGTGGTCACGGATGTGCTGTGGCCCGATTTCGGACGCCCCCAGTTACTGGCGGCGGTGGACGAGTATTGGCGGCGGGACCGTCGTTTTGGGGGTCTGGGCAAAAACTGATTTTGGAGAGCGTAGCGGATGTTAAAGACTAGAATAATCACCTCGGTGTGGGGAATACCTATTATAATAGGGTGTTTGTGGCTAGGCGGATGGGCCTGGTACGGTTTGTTTGCCATTATGGCGGTGCTGGCGCTGTATGAGTATTTAAGGATGATTGAAAATACCGGTATAAAAGCCATGTGGGTGCCATCCTATCTGCTGCTGCTGCTTTTGCTGGCCGCAATAGGCGGCAAATTTATTTATGCTCCGGCACTGATCATGATAGGTTTTTTAATATTGGTCGCAGTGCAAGTGCTGGCCTATCCGCGCTATAGAATAAATGATTTGGCCCTTAATGCTTTTGGGGTATTGTACATAGGCTTCACTCTGGCGTGGGCGCTGCGGTTGGAGGCACAACCGCTGGCTTTCGGGCTGATGATGCTGGTGTTGTTGCTGACCTGGAGCAGCGATATTGGCGGCTATTTCGTGGGGCGCAGCTTAGGCCGGCATAAACTGGCGCCGGATTTAAGCCCCAATAAGACGGTGGAAGGCGCGTTAGGCGGCCTGCTGTTTTCGGCGCTGGTAGCGATGGTGTTTTGCGGGCTGTACAAAGCGGCGGGCATCAGCATCGCGGCGGCGGCGGTATTCGGCTTGCTGGGCAGCGCAGCGGCCCAGATCGGCGACCTCTTTATGTCCGGGGTCAAGCGTTTTTGCGGGGTCAAGGATTCGGGCAAGGTGCTTCCCGGTCACGGTGGGGTGCTGGATCGCTTTGACAGCTTTTTACTGGTCATGCCGCTCATATATTTTTTACTGCTATGGCAGGGGGTTATCCCCCTGTAGGATAAAGGGGGCCGGGGATTGGATCGGGAACTGAGCGTGCATGTGAAACGGCTGGTGAAGCTGATTTTTGCGATCCTTCTCCTTTTGGGGGTCTATTTGCTGGCGGAATTAGTGCTGCCGGTTATGGGCCGGGCGCTAAAAACGCTGCCGGGAGTGGTGATGCCGTTTCTGGTGGCGGTGGTCATTGCGGTGCTGCTGGAACCGGTGGTGCGCTTTTTTATGACGCGGGTGCGCCTGCGGCGCTCCTTATCCGCCTTACTGGCATTGCTCACGGTAGGCGGCGGCATTTTTTGGCTGCTGTATATCCTGATTTCGGTAACGGCCCGCGAGATTAGCAGTATTTATCATCAAGTACTGCCTTATTCAGGCGAATACATGAACCAGTTCATGGGCTGGTTGGCGGATTGGCGCATTTTCTTTCTGTCCGGCGAGGCGCCGGCGGTGGTATCGGATGCGTTGCAGGAGAGTTTATTAAAGCTTTCCACGATGGCGGAAAACGCAGTCAACGTCCTGCTCAATGCCATGATGCAGTTTCTTTCCGCATTGCCGGGCTTGGCTATTTTCGTTATGATCGTGATGGTAGCCAGCTTTTTCTTTATCAAGGACCGGGAAGCGGTGCGCAATTTCCTGCTGAATATGTTGCCGGAAGCATCGCGCGACACCACCCGGGAAATAATCGTAAATCTGTTTGACAAACTGTTCGGTTTTATCCGCGCCTATATGACCCTGGTAGGCATTACCGCCATTCTCACCATGGTGGGCTTGAAGATCCTGGGGGTGGAGCAGGTGCTCACCCTGGGGCTGCTGATCGGGATAGCGGACATTTTGCCCATTTTGGGACCGGGGCTGATCTATATTCCCTGGATCGTGTGGGCGGCGGTGACCGGGGATACAGGAATGGCGATCGGGCTGGCAGTGCTGTATGTAATCATTTCTGCGGTGCGGCAATTCCTGGAACCCAAGGTGGTGGGCGATAATATTGGGCTGCATCCGCTGGCCACGCTGATCGCTTTGTATGTGGGACTCCGGCTGGGCGGCGCGGTAGGAATGCTTCTGGGGCCGGTGGTTATCGTAGTAGTGGTGGCGCTGTACCAGGAAGGCCTGTTGGAGCGCTTTGATTGGAGGAAACGCGGTGAACGGGGAAGGCAGGCAGCAGAATAAACTGGCCATCCTAGGGTCTACCGGCTCGATTGGGCGGCAAACGCTGGAAATCGTGGATATGTATCCCCGGCAGTTTCGTGTCATCGCTCTGGCGGCCTATGATGAACGGGATGTACTGTTGGAGCAGATCGCACGCTATCATCCCGACTATGTGAGCGTAAGCCATCCCGCGCTGTATAAGGAACTGAAGGCCTTGACCGGCGGGGTACCGAAGCTGGGCTGCGGAGTGGAAGGCATGTGTGAGCTGGCGGCGCTGGATGAGGTGGACACGGTGGTAGCCGCGGTCAGCGGCGCGGTGGGCATTTTGCCGGTGATGGCGGCTATTGCGGCCAACAAACGGGTGGCGCTGGCCAACAAAGAAACCTTGGTAGCGGCGGGCGATGTGGTGATGGCAGCGCTTAGAGACAGTGCGGCGCACATGATACCGGTGGACAGTGAGCATTCCGCCTTGTTGCAATGCCTCCGCGACGAGGGACGGTTTTTGAAAAAACTATGGATTACCGCTTCCGGCGGCCCGTTTCGTGAATTTACCGCTGAGCAGCTTAAAACCGTGACGCCGGATATGGCGCTTAAGCATCCCAATTGGAACATGGGCCCGAAAATAACCGTGGATTCGTCCACTCTGATGAACAAGGGCTTGGAAGTCATCGAAGCCCACCATCTTTTTGGAGTGGATTATGATAGAATAGAAGTATTGATTCAGCGGGAGAGCGTGATTCACTCCATGGCGGAGTTTGTGGACGGTTCTTTTCTGGCTCATCTGGGTAAGGCGGACATGCGGGTGCCGATTCAGTATGCGCTGACCTATCCCGAACGGCAACCGTCGCCGGTGCAGGGTCTGGACTTTTTGGCTCTGGACCGCATCCATTTCGAGCGCCCGGATACAAAACGCTTTCCCGCGCTGGCGCTGGCGCTGGCGGCGGGCAGGGCCGGGGGTACGC
>JAUNBV010000025.1:0-11436 GCA_030526885.1 Syntrophomonadaceae bacterium | reverse complement strand
AATGCCGCTAATGAGGCGGCGGTGCATAGCTTTCTGGCCGGAGGCTTAAACTGGTGGCAGATACCCATCGTGGTGGAGCGGGTAATGGAGCTTCATCACAATGTTAACGGAGCTACACTGGATGATATTCTGGCCGCGGATAAAGAGGCCCGCGCCCTGGCCGAATCGGTGATGGCATCCCTGCCTAAGAGTTAGGAACGGAGTTTAACTTATGACCATTATCATCGCCCTGATAATAATAGCGGTTTTGATTGTGGCGCACGAGTTCGGGCACTTTCTGGCGGCCCGGCATGTGGGCGTGCCGGTGCTGGAGTTCAGCTTGGGCATGGGTTACAAGCTCTATTCCTTTGAAAAAAACGGCACCGAATTTTCCTTTCGCCTCATCCCTCTGGGCGGATATGTGATGATGGCGGGGATGGACCCTAACGATGATGCGCAGGACGGCTTGACCCATCGCACTCCCTGGGAAAAAATAAAAATCTCCGTCGCCGGGCCGCTGATGAACGTGCTGGTGGCTCTGGTTATCTATATTCTCAGTTATTCATTGATGGGCATCGCTATACCTTCGGAGGAAGCGCTGCTGGGTGAAATCATCCCCGATATGCCGGCGGCGGCGGGGCTTAAGGAAGGCGACCGGGTAACGGCGGTGGCCGGAGTTGAAGTGGACGGCTGGGAAGAGTTTACCGCCGCCCTGCAGAGCCATCCCCTGGGAGAAGCCATCACGCTGGAATTATGGCGTAACGGCTATAGCATTACGGCCCAACTGACGCCGGTAATCGACGAGGCTTCGGGCCGGGCCATGATCGGGGTGTATAACTCAGTAGTGTATGAGCGGCAGGGTATATTTACCGCCATAAAATACGGCTTCATTCAAACCTGGGAATTGACCAAGCTGTTGGTTATTGCGCTCATCGGCCTGTTCTCCACCGGGGTATCGGTGGACGATTTTGCCGGTCCGGTAGGCATTACCTCCATGGTCAGCAGGGCAGCCAGCGGCGGCTTTGCCGATTTGATGGCTTTTACCGCCTTTCTAAGCGTTAATCTGGGTATCATGAATATGCTGCCCATCCCGGCTCTGGACGGCTCCCGCGTATTGCTGGCAGGGGTGGAGGCTGTCCGCCGCCGTCCGCTGGATCCGGAAAAAGAAGGCATTCTCAATTTGCTGGGCTTCTTATTCTTAATCATAGTGGTGATTATGATTACGTATAACGATATCGCCCGTCTGTTGAATGGTTAGGTGTAATGATATGGTGAGACAGAGCAGAGTGGTACATATTGGCCAAGTGGCTGTCGGTGGTGGACAGGAACCGGTGGTGCAGTCGATGTGCAATACCGATACTCGCGATGTGGCCGCAACTCTCGCGCAAATCGAGCGTTTGCAGTCCGCGGGGTGTGAGATCGTGCGGCTGGCGGTACCGGATGAACAGGCGGCTCACGCGCTGGCGCACATCAAGGCTCACACCTCGGTGCCGCTGGTGGCCGATATCCATTTTGATTACCGGCTGGCATTGCAGAGCATTGCCGCGGGAGCCGATGCCCTGCGCCTGAACCCCGGCAATATAGGCGCGCAATGGAAGGTGCGCGAGGTGGTGCGGGCCTGTCGGGAACGGGATTTGCCCATCCGCATCGGCGTCAATGCCGGTTCGTTGGATAAGGAACTGCTGGCTCGTTATGGCGGCCCCAGCGCCGAGGCTATGGTGGAAAGCGCGCTAGAGCATGTACATATTTTAGAGGATATGGATTTTACCGCCATCAAGGTTTCGTTAAAATCTTCCTCCGTCATGCTCACGGTGGACGCTTACCGGGAAATGGCGGCGCTGTGCGATTACCCGCTGCATGTGGGCATCACTGAGGCCGGCACTCTGGATCGTGGACTAATCAAATCCGCGTTGGGTATCGGCCTGCTTTTGGCGGAGGGCATCGGCGATACCATCCGGGTTTCCTTGACCGCCGACCCGGTGGAAGAAGTTTTTGCCGCTTACGAAATACTGCGGGGGCTGGGCCTGCGCGAGTGCGGCGCGGAGCTGATTTCCTGCCCTGGCTGCGGCCGTACCGAAATCGACCTTATCCATTTGGCAGAGGCGGTGAGCCAGCATCTAAAAGGCATCGCCCAGCCGCTCAAGGTAGCGGTGATGGGCTGCGTGGTCAATGGTCCTGGCGAAGCCCGCGAAGCCGACATCGGAATTGCCGGCGGCAAACAACAGGGCCTGATCTTTAAGCATGGCGAGGTCTTGCGCAAGGTTCCCGAGGACCGTCTGCTGCCGGAGCTGCTCAAAGAAATAGATGCCATGCTGTGGTAATCCCTTTTGCCCGCTTTGGGTCATAAATCCCCTGATTGCTAATAAAAGAGAGGAAGTATTGTAATGAGAGCGTCA
Source organism: Syntrophomonadaceae bacterium (assembly GCA_030526885.1). Taxonomy (GTDB): domain Bacteria; phylum Bacillota; class Syntrophomonadia; order Syntrophomonadales; family Syntrophomonadaceae; genus JAUNBV01. Next base: position 9,061 of record JAUNBV010000025.1, on the reverse strand, counting down.
CAACTGTTTTTCCCTACGTTGAGAGAATTGCCTAGCGAGGCGGAAGTAATCAGCCATCAGCTTTTGTTGCGGGCCGGTTTTATCCGCAAGACCGCTTCCGGTATTTATAGCTATCTGCCCTTGGCGATGCGGGTGTTGCAGAAAATAGAGCGCATCGTGCGCGAGGAAATGGATAAAGCCGGCGGCCAGGAAGTGGGCCTGCCGATTGTGCAACCGGCGGAGTTGTGGCAGCAGAGCGGGCGCTGGGCAGTTTACGGCGACGAGATGTTTCGCCTCACCGATCGCCATGATCGCTGGTATGCGCTGGGCCCTACCCATGAGGAAGTCATCACTACGCTGGTGGACGAGAACATCAATTCCTACAGGGATTTGCCGCTGTTGCTGTATCAAATCCAGAATAAGTATCGGGACGAGATTCGCCCCCGTTTCGGGCTGATGCGGGGCCGTGAATTTATCATGAAAGATATGTATTCCTTTGATTTGGATTCTGACGGGCTGGCGGAATCGTACCGCAAGATGTATAGCGCTTATCGCGCCATATACGAGCGCATGAGTCTTGATTTCCGGGTAGTGGAGGCCGACAGCGGAGCCATCGGCGGCAATGAGAGCCATGAGTTTATGGTGCTGGCGGAAACCGGGGAATCACTGATCGTATACTGCGACCAGTGCGAATATGCCGCCAATGTAGAAAAAGCTCCCTGTATCCTGCCGGAAGCGGTGCCGGAGCACAGGGAGGAATTGCCGCTGGAGAAGATACCTACCCCGAACCTGCGCACCATTCAGGACCTGGTGGAGTTTTTGCAGCAACCGGCCACCAATTATATCAAGACCCTGATGCTGAGGGCTGATGACGAGTTAATCGCGGTGCTGGTGCGCGGCGATCGCGAGCTCAATCTGCTTAAGCTGCAGCACGCGCTGGGGTGCGCGGTGCTGGATATGGCGGAGGAAAGTGCGGTGCGCAAGCTGGTAGCGGCCGGGTTTGGCTCGCTGGGCGCGGTGGGTCTGCCGGTAAAGATTTACGCCGACCAGGAGGTGATGCGCATGAAGAATATGGCCTGCGGCGCCAATGAAGACGATTACCATTTTATCAACGTCAATGTGGGACGCGATTTCACCCCTCATCAGGTAGTGGACGTGCGTGACGCGGTAGAAGGCGATCTGTGCCCGCAGTGCAGCCAGCCGCTTAAGGTCATGCGTGGGGTCGAGGTAGGGCACATATTCAAACTGGGCACCAAGTATTCCGAGGCTTTGGACGCTAGATACACCGACCAGCAAGGGCAGGCGCAGAATATCGTGATGGGCTGTTACGGCATCGGCATTTCCCGCACCATGGCGGCGGCGGTGGAGCAGAATTACGATGAAAACGGCATCATCTGGCCGCTGCCCATCGCGCCCTATCAGATTATCGTTACCCCGGTGAATGTTAAAAACGACGAACAGCGGGCGGCGGCGGAGAAAATATATGCCGATCTGCTCGACGCCGGCTATGAAGTCATCCTGGACGACCGCGACGAGCGGGCGGGAGTAAAGTTTAAGGACGCCGACCTTATCGGCATTCCGGTGCGTGTGACCATAGGCCCGAAATCATTGCAGGAAAACTGTGTCGAAATGAAGAAGAGATGGGAGAACGAAAACACTTTGGTGCCGCTGAAAGATTTGAGCGCGGCGTTAAAAGAGGTGTTCGTTCCTAAATAAATAACGCGGGGGATGGTGACGGCGTGACGACGTTAGAAATAGTTTTAAGACTGATTCTGGCTTCCATTTTAGGCGGGCTGATTGGGTTGGAGCGCGAAAGCCTGAATCGACCGGCCGGATTTCGCACCTATACTTTGGTATGCATTGGTTCGGCACTGGCGATGATAGTATCGCTGGAAGTCTATCTGGAATACCACCGCACCGTCACCGCCGATCCGGGCCGCATAGCGGCGCAGGTCATCAGCGGCATCGGCTTTTTAGGCGCAGGCACCATCATGCGCGAGGGCGCTACGGTGAAGGGCCTTACCACCGCTGCCGGTCTGTGGGGAGTGGCCTGCGTGGGGCTGGCGGTAGGCGCCGGAATGTATATACCGGCGGTGGTGGGAACCATATTGATGCTGTTCGTGCTCATTTATTTCTCCCGTGTCGAGAATTATTTCACCGGCCTGCGCTCCTTCCGGGGAATCGTGGTGCAGATAGACGACCAACCCGGTATGATGGGTTCCATCGGCAATGCTCTGGGCGAGATGGGCGTTTCCATCAAAAAGATTAACATGAATGCAAGCGACAAGGAGCATGAAAAACTGGAGGTGGAACTGCTGTTGGATTTACCCGCCGAGGTAAGGATCGAGGACGTCATGACCGAACTGGCGTGGGTGAAAGGGGTATCCGACATCAACCGCCTGAATTAAAGCATTGCGCTGCTTAAGGCCGCATGCCTCATTCCTATCCCTGCTCTTTCCGGATATTCTACTGAAAGGAAACCGATAGCGTGAAACCGTTCGACGATATACTGCACAGCGCCGGCGCAGCCCCTAAGTTGGCCGCCGCGTGGCAAGGGGCGGTCGTAACCGCGGTAGATGTGCTCAAGAGCCAGGCGGCATGGCGAATATATATTGCCTGTGAACAACTGTTGCCATCTTCGCAGGTGAGTGAAACGGAGCGATTTTTGTTGCGCCGTTTTTCGTTTTTACAAGAGCTTTCGCTGGTACTCAAACTGAACCGGCCGGAGGCTTTGGACCAGGCAATGCGCGATTTGCAACCTGAGCTAGAAGCCTGGCTGAAGCAAGTGCCGGAGGGTGAAACTCTGGCGCTGAAAGATTTGGAATTCTGTTGTGACGGCGATATGATCGATGTGGTGACGGCGGAGGAACAGGTTTATCAGCGTTTGCTGGACACCGAGTTTTGCAGCCATATTGCCCAGTGGTTTGAGCAGCGGCACCATATGCCGGTCATAGCGCGCGTATTGCTGAAACAGGAGATGTCCCCTGCCCGGGCGGAGCAGAAATACGTTTCTTCACGCCTGCCGGAGAATATAGATATGAGCGGGTTAAGCCCCGATGCCGGCAACGGCGCGCGCCGGGCCAAAAACGAACGCCCACCACGCGAGGGCAAAATAAAGGAGCGGGCGGTCCCCATAGCTGAATTGCAGGAGGGCATGAAAAATGCGGTGATTCAGGGCGAGGTAGTAAAACGCACCGTAAACAACCTTAAAAATGGCGGGGTGGCGGTGGTCTACGATATCACCGATTATGGCGATACCATAAGCGTAAAATCGTTCTTGGATAGGGAAAGCGAGGATAAGATCAAAGCGGGCGACTGGATACGGGTCAAGGGCGCGGTCCGCTTTGATGAATATGTCAAGGAAGCGGTCGTGTTTATGGAACGCTATATGCCGGCGGCGGCACCGCTGCGGGAGGACAAGGCGAAACGGCGGCGGGTGGAACTGCACGCTCATACCAAGATGAGCGACATGGATGGACTGACCGATATCGAAGCGCTGGTGAAGCGGGCGGCGGCGTGGAAGCATCCGGCACTGGCTATTACCGATCATGGCGGAGTACAAGCATTTCCCATAGCGGCCAAAGCGGCGTCCGAAAAGGGCTTAAAGCTCATATTGGGCGTTGAGGGGTATCTGGTGGAGGATGACGTGAAAGACGCCCCGTGGCACGTCATTATTCTGGCCCGCAATCTAATCGGCCTGCGCCATTTATATGAACTGGTCAGCATTTCCTACATGGACAATTTTTATAAGCGGCCCAAGCTGAAACGTTCAGATATTATGGCGCGGCGCGAGGGCCTGCTGCTGGGTACCGCCTGCGAAGCCGGAGAACTGTTTCGGGCGGTGTTGAAGGGCGCGCCGGAGCAAGAACTGGCGGCCATCGTGGATTTCTACGATTATCTGGAGATTCAGCCCCTGTGCAACAATATGTTTATGGTGCGCAAAGGCGAGGTTAAGGACGAAGCCGCCCTGGAGGACATCAACCGCCGCATAGTGGCATTGGGCAAAACATATAACAAACCGGTGGTGGCTACCGGTGATGTACATTTTTTGGAACCGCATGATGAAATATTGCGCACCATCATTCAGGCCGGCAAGGGTTTTGATGACTCGGAGGAATCACTGCCTCTCTATTATCGCACTACCGAAGAGATGCTGGAACAATTTGCCCATCTGGGCGAGGAAGAAGCTTACCGCGCGGTGGTGGAGGCTCCCAATGAAATTGCCGACCTCATCGAGCCGCTGTCGCCGGTGCCGGATAGATTCTGCCCGCCGGTGATCGAGAGTGCGGAGCGCGAAATCACCGAAATGACATGGAGCAGCGCCCATAGCCTGTACGGAGAGGCCATACCGCCCATAGTGTACAACCGTATCGAGCGCGAATTGGACAGTATCGTCAAACACGGTTTTGGCGTGCTGTATCTCATCGCGCACAAGCTGGTAAAAAAATCGAACGAAGAAGGCTATATGGTAGGTTCCAGGGGTTCGGTAGGCTCGTCGCTGGTAGCGTTCTTGACCGGCATTACGGAAGTAAACGCCCTGCCGCCGCATTACGTGTGCCCGGCTTGCAGGTTCAGTGACTTTGCAGTGGAGGCATCCGTAGAGGTAGGCGCCGACCTGCCGGAAAAACAATGCCCCCAATGCGGCGCCATGCTGCTGCGGGACGGTTTTAACATCCCCTTTGAGACTTTCCTGGGCTTCGATGGTGACAAGGTGCCGGATATCGATTTGAACTTTTCCGGCGAATACCAGGCTAAGGCGCATAAGTTTATGGAGGAGCTGTTTGGCGCGGGCAATGTGTTCAAAGCCGGAACGGTTTCGACCGTAAAAGAGAGAATAGCCTACGGTTTCGTCAAGGGCTATGCCGAGGAGCGTAACCGGGTGCTGCGGCGGGCGGAAACCGAGCGGCTGGTAAATGGCATCAGCGGGGTCAAGAGAACCACCGGCCAACACCCGGGCGGCATGATTGTGGTACCGGATACCATCAACATCAACGAATTTACCCCCATTCAGCATCCGGCGGATAATAAGGGCGCGGGCATCGTGACCACCCATTTCGAATATCATTCTCTGGAGAATCAACTGGTCAAGCTGGATATCCTGGGCCATGACGACCCTACCGTGCTCAAGGTGCTGGAGGATCTTACCGGCGTCAACGCGCGGGAGGTGAGCCTGTCGGACAAGGAGGTCATGAAGCTGTTTTCCGGGGTGGAGGTCATGGGGATAAAGCCGGAGGCTATCGGCTCTGAGGTGGGCACGTTCGGCATACCGGAATTCGGCACCCGTTTTGTGCGCCAGATGCTGGAGGTGACCCGTCCCACTACCTTTGGCGAGCTGGTTCGCATCAGCGGGCTGTCGCACGGTACCGACGTATGGCAAAACAACGCCCACACCCTCATCACCCAGGGCACCGCCACCCTGCGCGAAACGATATGCACCCGCGATGACATAATGGGCTATCTCATCCAGAAGGGGATGGATAAAAAAGAAGCCTTTACGGTGATGGAGAAGGTACGCCGGGGCAAAGGCCTCGCCCCTTCCGAGATGGAGGCCATGATTGCCCATCAGGTGCCGGAATGGTACATCGCTTCCTGTCAGCGCATCAAATACATGTTCCCCAAAGCCCATGCGGCGGCTTATGTAACTATGGGCTACCGCATCGCCTGGTTCAAACTGAATCATCCGCTGGCGTTTTATGCCGCTTACTTTTCGGTGCGGGCGGACGATTTTGAGGCCGATACTATTCTGGGCGGGTATGAGACCATTCGCAAACGCCTAACCGAGCTAAACGCGTTGGGCAGGGATATTTCCAATAAGGAGGTCAATCTGCAGATCGTCCTGGAACTGGCGCTGGAGATGTGCGCCCGCGGCTTTTGCTTCCATCCCATCGACTTATATGAATCGGCGGCGGAGGATTTTATCATAAAGGATAACGGCTTGCGGTTGCCTTTTTCGGTGCTGCCCGGAGTGGGAGCGGTAGCGGCCCATCAGTTCACCGATGCCCGTGAGGAAGGACCGTTTTTATCGGTGGAGGATTTGCAGAGCCGCAGCCGCTTGAACCGCACCGCCATAGAACAGCTACGGCGCAACCATTGCTTTGCGGATTTGCCGGAGAGCAATCAGCTTGGCCTATTTTAGTTTTTTGATAATATCTCCAAAATTAATTAAAAAAGTATTGTATCTAAATAAACATCTGTGCTATAATAATGATGCAATTCAGCAATACGTGTGCCGAAGAGTGGGAAAATCCCGCTCTTTTTAATTGTGACCGGCACAGGTTTATGGAGGTGAACGGATGCCCCAGGAAAGCGTGGAGCTTATTTGGGAGCTGCTTAATGAAGTCCTGCGGGGGCAGGATGTGGAAGTGACTGACGTTCAATACCGGCGCGAGGGTGGCGGACAGATGCTCAGGATATTTATTGACTCCGAGCAGGGCGTGGGGTTGGAAACGTGCAGCCGGGTTACGAAAAGAGTAAAGCTTCGTCTGGATGAAATAGATTTTTTTTATGATTATCTGGAGGTATCTTCTCCCGGCCTCGACCGGCGCCTGACTCGGGATAAGGATTTTGAACGCTTTGCCGGTAGCCGGGTAGAGGTCAAGATGAATAAAGCGTGGGAAGGCCGTAAACGCTTTACCGGCATTTTACGGGCCTATGATGGGGAACACCTGACGGTAGAAGCGGAGGAAGGGATGACCGCCATTCCTCGTGAACTGATACGCAGTGTGAATCTTAAACCGGAATTCTAACACAGGCAAAAAAGGAGATTGGTGAAATGGCAAACGAATTACTGCTGGCGTTGCAGGAACTGGAGCAGGAGAGGGGTATTCCCCAGGAGGCCCTGGTCGAGGCCATCAAGGCGGCGCTGAACACCGCCTACAAGAAAAATTTCGGCACCTCCCAGAACGTGGAGGTGGAGCTCAACGAGGAGAGCGGACAATTCCAGGTATTTGCCCAAAAGCGGGTGGTTCAGGAAATTACCGATGCCTGCACTGAAATCGCTTTTGAAGAGGCCGATGCGTTGATCCCCGGGGTGGAACTGGACGAGATATTGGAGGTGGAAATAACCCCTTCGAATTTTGGCCGCATAGCCGCCCAGACCGCCAAACAGGTCATTGTGCAGAAACTGCGCGAGGCGGAGCGCAACATTATTTTTGAAGAGTTTGCCGACCGCGAAGGTGAAATTATCAGCGGAGTCATCCAGCGCATCGAATCCCGCATCGTTATCCTGGACTTGGGGCGTACCGAGGGCCTCATGCTGCCTTCCGACCAGATAGCCCATGAGCGTTATGAGGTGGGCCAGCGCATCAAAGCCTATATCACCGAGGTAAAAAACAATACCCGCGGGCCCAGCGTATATGTGTCACGAACCGACCCCATGTTTTTGAAGCGCCTGTTTGAACTGGAAGTGCCCGAGATATTTGAAGGCCTGGTAGAGATTAAATCCATCGCCCGCGAGGCCGGGTCACGCTCCAAGATATCGGTGTACTCCATAAATGATAATATTGATTCCGTAGGCTCCTGTGTGGGCCAGCGCGGCATCCGGGTGCAAAACATAGTCAATGAGTTAAACGGTGAAAAAATAGATGTCATAAAATACAGCGCCGACCCCGCGCGCTTTATTGCCAATGCGCTCAGCCCCTCTAAAGTGGTGGACGTGTTGATTTATGAAGAAGAAAAAGTAGCCCGGGTCATAGTGCCCGATCATCAGCTTTCCCTGGCTATTGGCAAGGAAGGGCAGAACGCCCGCCTGGCCGCCCGTCTTACCGGATGGAAGGTAGACATCAAGAGCGAGAGCCAGTTTGCGGAGGAGATGGAGCGCCTGGAAGCGGAGTATGAAGCCGAGCAGTATGCGGATGAAGAATATGCCGCGGGGGAAATGCTGCCGGAAGACGAAGCGTTGATGGAAGAAACGGCGCTCAACGAGGAGATTTCAGAGGACACGGAGCAGGATGCGGAACCGGCGGAGGAGATGTAAACCATGGTCAAGCCTCGGAAGATCCCGCAGCGTATGTGCGTGGGATGCCGGGAAATGAAGAACAAACGCGAACTCTTGCGCGTCGTGCGCCTGCCCGAAGGCGGTGTGGAGCTGGACCTCACCGGCAAAAAATCGGGGCGGGGCGCTTATGTGTGTCCCAGCGTTGATTGTTACAATCAGGCGGTGAAGGGCAAGCGCCTGCAAAAGGCGTTGGAGCATCAAATGCCGGATGAGCTGGTCGAACGGATTCGCAAGGAGATAGAATCCATGCGGTCCAAGCAAAGCGGGTGACGCGGTGCGCAAGGCATTTAATATGATCGGCCTGGCCTTCAAAGCCGGCCGGGCGGTTTCCGGATTGGATGCGGTGGAGCAGAGCCTGCGCAAGGGCAAAAGCTGTTTAGTCATCATCAGCAATGATTTGACCGATAACAGCCGCGACAAAGTGGTGTCCGCCTGCGCTGCCGCCCGAGTGCCGTGGATGGTTTTAGGCGATCGTTATGAACTGGGAGCCTGTATAGGCAAGGAATACCGGGTAGCGGTTAGTATAAATGACAGCGGTTTCGCTAAAGCCTTAGCAGAGCTTGATGCGGGAGCGGGAAAAAACAACGGGGGTGCTTAAATGGCAAAAGTTAGAGTACATGAGCTGGCCAAGGAGATGGGGATACCCAGCAAGGAAATGGTCATTGCGCTGCAGAGTATGGGTCTTGATATCAAGAATCACTTCAGCACCATTGACGATGCGCAGGTGAACTGGATAAGGCAGAATTACCGTAGCGAGGTACAAAAAAGATTTGGTAAAAAGGGCGTCCCCGAGAAAGCGGTTGTGCCACAGCCGGAATCCACACCGAAGAAACCGGCGGAAGAAAAAGCCGAGAAAAAGCCGGATGAAGCCTCCGAAAAGAAACCTGAACGGCCGCGTACGCAACCGCAGCGCCGTCCCGATGTGCGCCCCCAGCCCACTCATGTCAGCGCCCGCCGCGTTCCTCGTCCGGAACCGGTAGCGGAACAACCTGCCGTGGCTCCCCCTGAGCCCGAGACAACGCCGCCGGCTTCCCCCGTACAGGAGCCTGTCGCGCCCGCCCCTACCCATGAGAAACAGGCGGAGTT
>JAUNBV010000024.1:6738-16127 GCA_030526885.1 Syntrophomonadaceae bacterium | reverse complement strand
GCTGGCCGGTACCGGCTTAGGCAAGCAGGGCTATTCCATCATCAGTCAAGGTGAGCTGGAGACTTTACTGAAAGCGCAGCCCTTTGAGCGCCGCCTGCTGTTGGAAGAAGCGGCCGGCATCATTAAATATCGCCAGCAGCGCGATGAAGTACAGCGCCGCATTTTAAACAGCCATAATGATTTATTGCGGCTGGACGATCTGCTGGACGAGCTGTTTGTGCGCCGCGAGGACTTAAAGGATAAATCGGAACGGGCGGCGCGCTGGATCGAAATCAGCGCGGCGCACAGTGAGCTGGAAAAAAGGTTATTGGCCCTGGAATTGGTGCAGCTGGAGGAGGAACTGGACAAGCGCCTGCGGGAACTGCGCTCTACTCGGGATCAACTGTCTGCGGCTGAGGAGGAATTTTCCGTGGTGAGGCAGCGCCAGGAGGAGCAACAGCAGGCACTGGAACAGCATATAGAGCAGACCCGCGCCACCGAACTGCGGCAAAAGGATATCGAAAATGCGCTGACCGCCGCGGTCAGCGAACACCGCCTGTGCGAGGAGCGCATCAAAAACGACCAGGAGCGCATTCGCAGCGGGCGCGAGGAGCAGGAGAAATACCGCGGCATTTTAGCCGAGACCGAGGAAGATCTGCAGCAGAAACAGGAAAACCTGCGGGACGAAAAGCGGCGGCTGGAGGCCAGGGAGGACGAGTATCAGGCTCTGTTGGAGGAAAGCGAGCGCCTGCGCGTAGAGCTGGAGGAATACGGACTTCGCCTGACCGAGGAGAAGAGCCGCGTGTTTGAGCGCGCGCAGGAGGAAGTCAGGCTGCGCAATCATCTCGCTAGGCTGGAGCAGGAACTGCGGCAGGCGCGGGAAAAGAGCGAGCGCACCGCCATCTATAAGACCGAGCGCGAAAACCGGCAGGCACAGTTGGAGCAGCGGATTCACGGCCTTAGCGCCAGTTACGAGGACGATCACAACGAGATGCGAAAGATGCATCTGCGTTTGAACGAGTTGGAGGAAGAATACCGCTTACAGCAGGAGGACATGGAAAACCTGCGCCGGGGAGAGACCCGCCTGGACCGCGAGGTGGGCCAGCTTGATAATCAACTGCTGGCGATAAAGGAGCAGGAGCGAAGTTACAGCGGATATTCCCAGAGCGTGCGCGATTTCCTGTTGCGAGAGCAGGGCGCTAAAAAAAGCTTGCCCGGCATTCGCGGGCTGGCAGGGGAGCTGATTACCGTGCCCGCCGGATTGGAGACCGCCATTGAGGTAGCCATGGGCCGGTCGATGGAAAATATTATCGTTGACCAAGCGGTGCAGGCCCAGCGGGCTATTGAGGAATTGAAACGGCAGCATCTGGGGCGGATTACATTTCTGCCACTCGACATACTGCAGGCCAATAAGCTGAGCCAGAAAACCAAAAATGAAATCAGCGCCTGGCCGGGAGTGCTGGGCGTGGCCTCCGAGCTGATACAATTTGATCCCGCCTATCAGGTAGCTATTACTTATCTGCTGGGTCGTATCGTGGTGGTCGAGACCTTGAGCCAGGGGCTTGATATTTTCCGCAGCAAGAACTTCGGGGTGCGGCTGGTAACGCTGGATGGCGACGTATTGCAGCCCAGCGGCGCTATGAGCGGCGGAAGCAAGGAAAAGCGCCACAGAAGTCCTCTGCAGCGCAAGGCCGAGATTCGCCAGCTGGAGCTACAGCGGGCGAAAAAGCAAAAGGAGCTGGAAAAGGAGCGCGACGCTATTGAGGCCCTGTATGACTCAATGCTGGACGCCGAAGGCGAGTTGCGCGAATTGCGGCAGCGGCAGACGGAGCTGATGACCCGCAGCCGAATCACCGCCGAGCAGGAGGAACAGGTAAAACAGGAATTGAGCGGGAACGAGCGCGACCTGCGGCTTTATCGCCGGGAACTGGAGGATTTATCTAAGCACATGGAGGAAGTCGCGCAAAAAAACGCCGAGGCGCAAAAGACTTATGAAAAACTGCTGGAAGAAAACCGCCGTTATTCGGAGGAAAGCGCGGAAACACGTGCGGTTTTCGATCAGAAACAGCGCGAGCTGGATATCCGCGAGGAGCGCGCGCGCGCCTGGCAGGAGCAACTGCAGAGCCGCACAAGGGAGCTGGCCAATCTTACTGCCAATCTGGAGCAGTTTGAGCAGATACGCAACTCCTGTCGCCGCAGTTTGGATGAAGCGGAACAGGCCGAACGGGAACTGCAGCAGGATATGGAAGAGCAACAGCTACGCCGCGATGGGCAGCAGAGCATTATCCAACAGCGGGAGCAGGAACTGCGGGCGATAAGAAAACAGCGCGAGCAGGAAATGAAGCTGGAAAACGAAGCGCGCGAGGAGCTGGGCGAGCTCAAGACCCTTCTGCTCCGGCAAGAGCTCTCCCGCAATGAGCTGGAAGCGGCTCATCGCAGTTTGGAGCTTAAGCAGATACGCATCGAAACCGAGTTGGAGGGGCAGCAGTTCCGCTGGCAGGAGAAGTTTGCGGCCGAGGAACACCGTGTGTGGTATGAGCCGATTAGCGTAAACAAGGCGCGGGAGCAGCGCCGCCGCATGGAGGAGTTGGCCGAACAGCTCAGTTTGCTGGGGCAGGTGGATACCGAATCGATACAGGAATATGAGCATATATGTGAGCGCGTGAACTTTTTGGAGCAGCAGACCGCCGATGTCAAAGCCGCCAAGAGCGGGCTGGAAAAGATGCTAAAGGAAACCGAAAAGATGATGAGCGACGATTTCACCGCTTTTCTGGCCGCCGCCAACGAAAGCTTCCGCGAGACCTTTACCGACATTTTCAACGGCGGCGACGCCAATCTACAGGTGCAGCCGGGTGAGGACGAATTCAATGATGGCATTGAGCTGGTGGTCAAAATGCCGGGCAAGCGGCGTCAATCCTTAAGCCTGCTGTCGGGTGGCGAAAAAGCCCTGACCTGCATCGCTTTTCTGTTTGCCCTGCTGAAGCTTAACCCTTCCCCTTTCTGTGTGGTGGATGAAATTGACGCGGCGCTGGACGAAAGCAATCTGCTGCGCTTCACCCGTTTCATCAAGCGGATGGCGCAGGATATCCAGTTTATTGTCATCACTCACCGTCAGGCCACCATCGAAGCCGGGCAGCGCATTTACGGCGTCACCATGGCCGAGCAGGGCGTGTCCACGGTGCTGGTGTTAAACTATGAACAAGCGCAGCAAATAGCGGAATAAAGCGGTTTTAAGCATATGATAAATAAAGGAGAGAAACATCAGTGGCACTGTTTGACCGTTTCAAGGGGAAAAAGAAAGAGGCCCAGGGGGGAGAACCCCTGCCGGAGGAAATGATGCCGGAGGGTTTGGGAAAAGAGGAGGAAGAACCGATAGCGCCGGAACCGTCGCAGGAGCCCGAAGAGCAAGCCATAACGCCGGGTGTCGACGCAACCGACCACGAGACGCAGCCCGGTGAGGGACCCGGCGATGAGGCGCAGGACGACGAGCAACCAAATGACGAGGCGCAGCACAGCGAGGAAGAACCGGCGGCGGAAAAACGCCGGAGTCTGTTGGCGCGTTTTAAGCAGGGCATTACCAAAACCCGGCAGAGCATTGGGGATAAGATTGACAACCTGATCAAAAGCAACCGCAAGCTGGACGATGAATTCTATGAGGAAATAGAGGATATTCTAATCCAGGCCGATGTGGGCATAGACACTACGGTTAAGCTGGTGGACACAATACGCCGTAGGGCAAAAAAGGAAAAGCTAAACGACGCCTCCGAGGTACGGGAGCTGATTATCGACGAAATCAGCAATATGCTGGGCGGTGAAATCAAGCCGCTGAACGTAGTGCCGGGTCAACTCAGCGTCATTCTGGTGGTGGGCGTAAACGGTGCCGGCAAGACTACCAGTATCGCCAAGATGGGCTATATGTTTAAAAACGAGGGGCATAAAGTGATACTGGCGGCAGCCGATACTTTCCGCGCCGCAGCTATCGACCAGCTCCAGATATGGGCCGACCGCATAGGGGTGGAAATGATAAAGCATCAGGAGGGAGCCGACCCCGGCGCGGTAGTATTCGACGCTATCGCCGCGGCCCGCGCCCGCAAAGCGGATGTGCTGATAATCGATACCGCCGGACGGCTGCAGAATAAAAGCAACTTAATGAAAGAGCTTAGCAAGTTGCGTAAAATCATTGATCGCGAGTTGCCTGACGCGCCGCAGGAGATTCTATTGCTCTTGGATGCTACCACCGGACAAAACGCCATCAGCCAGGCTCGCATTTTCATGGAGGCGACCGGTGTGACCGGCATAATCTTGAGCAAGTTGGACGGTACCGCCAAGGGCGGCATTGTTATCGCCATCGCCCGCGAGTTGGACATCCCGGTGAAGCTGGTGGGGATGGGTGAGGGCATGGAAGACCTGCGCGTGTTTGACGCCGAACTGATGGCGCGCGCGCTGTTTGAATAAGGACGGGGCTTAAGCTCTGAATGCGCAGCGGCGGGATGGAGCGTAAAAGGATAACAGGAGGTAATATATATGCCCAGATTTGCGATTATAGGAGGGACCGGGGTGTATGACCCGCAGTTGTTGGACGATACCCGGCTGGAAAAGATTGTGACGCCTTACGGCGAGGTGGCGGTACAGGTGGGCGTTTACCGAGGGATGGAGATAGCTTTTATTCCTCGGCATGGCGGCGATCACAGCGTTCCGCCCCATTTGATTAATTATCGCGCCAATCTGAAGGCCCTGCAGCAGGTTGGAGTGGAGAATATCATCGCTACCGCCGCGGTGGGTTCACTTAATATCGATATGCAACCCGGTCATTTCGTGCTGTGCGATCAGTTCCTGGATTTTACCAAGGGGAGGATTACGAGCTATTTTAACGGCGGCGAGGACGGGGTAAAGCATTGTGATATGACGCAACCCTATTGCCCCGCCCTGCGCGAGGCCATAGTCCGTTCCGGTGAGGAAAAGGGCCAGACGGTGCATCGGGATGGCTGCTATGTATGCTCGGAGGGCCCCCGTTTTGAAACCGCAGCCGAAGTGCGTATGTTCAGGATGCTGGGCGGTGATGTGGCTGGAATGACCGGAGTGCCCGAGGTGTGCATGGCGCGGGAACTGGGGATATGCTATGCCAATGTGTCCATCGTGACCAATATGGCCGCCGGTATTGGCACCCGGCAGCTGACCCACGCCGAAGTGCTGCAATCCATGAGCAGGAGTATAGGCCAAGTGAGAAGTTTAGTCATGGATAGTTTCACATATGTGGATGCCATCGCTCCTTGCACCTGTGCGTTGTGGATGGCCGCCAAGGAGGAAACGGACGGAGCCCAATAGCGCCCGAGGGATAAATTATGCTCAAGACCATAGCGTATGAAAATCAACAGCTTTATATTCTAAATCAAAATCGCCTGCCGGAGGAGCAGGTCTGGGAACGGTGTGACAGTGTCGAAGCGGTGGCGGCAGCCATCCGCACCCTGCGGCTGCGCGGCGCTCCCCTTATTGGCGTAAGCGCGGCCTACGGGATGGCGCTGGCAGTGCGCGATTATACCGGAGCGGCCGAAGGCCTGGCCGGGCACTATGCGGCCGCTGAGCGCCTCATGGCCGCCACCCGGCCCACAGCGGTCAATCTATTCTACGCTCTGGCCCGTATGCGCACCGTGTTCGAGACGGCGGCGGGGGAACCCCCGGAGGTGATTTTTGCCGCTCTGTTGACTGAAGCCAGGCGTTTACAGCAAGAGGATGCGGAATGCAACTTTCGCCTCAGCGAGCACGGACAGGCTCTGCTGCCGGACCATGCCAACGTGCTTACCATTTGTAATGCCGGAGCTTTGGCTACCTGTGGCTGTGGTACCGCCCTGGGCGTCATCCGTTCGGCCCATCAAAGGGGCAAGATCGAGATGGTGTATGCCTGCGAGACCCGCCCCCTGCTGCAGGGGGCGCGGCTCACGGTGTGGGAACTGATGCAGGATGGCATACCCGTAACCCTTATCACCGATAGTATGGCGGCGACAGTGATGAACCGCCAGCGGATAGACGCGGTAATCATTGGAGCCGACCGCATTGCGGCCAACGGCGATACCGCCAATAAGATCGGCAGTTACGGGCTGGCGATCCTTGCCCACAGCTTCGGCATTCCCTTTTATGTGGCCGCGCCGGCTTCAACTATAGATGAAAATACCGCCACCGGGCAGGATATCCCCATTGAGGAACGCGACCCCGACGAGCTCCGCCGCTTAGGCGAGAGGGTTTTGGCTCCGCCGGAGGCGAGAGTTTTTAACCCCGCGTTTGATGTGACCCCGCATGAGCTGATCAGCGCCATCATCACCGAGGATGGAGTGTTTTGGGATTTTGGCCGCAAAGTCCGCTCTTGACAGGACAGCGCGAGGCGTAAAGCCACAGACAGGGACCCTCCGGGGAATAGAGAAACAATACCCCCGCAGGCGGTGAAGTGACGCTTTAAATTGGCGGGAAACAGAGACCGGGAGAGGAAAGGGTGAACTTATGATCTACGAACAGCACCGAGCGCAGCTTATCGGCGTTATGCGGGAAATGGCGGATAGCGGTCTGGTCATCGGGACCTGGGGCAATGCCAGTTGTCGCGCGGATCAACACATACTCATCACGCCCAGCGGGATGGATTATATGATGATGCAGCCGGAGGATCTGGCGCTGTTGGACATGGATGGCGCAGTGGCGGCAGGAAAATGGCGGCCTTCGGTAGAAAGCCCGTTGCATTTGGCCATTTATCGCGCCCGCCCTGAGGTGCGGGCCATCGTACACGTACACAGTGTAAATGCCTCGGCTTTTGCCGTAGCCAATCAGGCTATCCCGGTAGTGCTGGAGGAGATGGCGCAGATAATCGGGCATCCCGTGGTGACCGCAGCTTATGCCCGCTGCGGCAGCGCGAGATTAGCTGCCGCCGTGTTGTCGGCGCTGGGCGCACAGGGACAAGCGGTGCTGCTGGCCAATCACGGGCAGCTGACGCTGGGCCGCAATCTGCCGGAAGCCCTGAAACGCGCACGTATCGTGGAAAAAAGTGCCGAAGTGACGCTCAAAGCACAGGCGCTGGGTGCGATACACCCCCTGTCCCCGGAAGTGGTGAACGATTTGCGCGCTGCCTTCAAAGATTACGGGGTTAAGGAGGTACAGCCATGATACCGGTGATTTCGATAGTGGGCCGACATGACTCCGGCAAAACCACCCTGCTGGTGAGCCTGCTGGGTGTTTTACAGGCGCGCGGCCTGAAAATAGCGGTTATCAAGCACAGCCACCATGTTTTGACCTTTGGTGACGACACCGACACCGACCTGCTGTTCGGTGCCGGTGCGCAAGCCGTATATACCGTTTCACCGGATGTCACCCTGCGCTACCGACGGCAGGCGGAGCAACCGCCGGACAGCTATCTGGAGGAGCTAAAGGACAGCGGTGTCGATATCATCATCACCGAAGGTTACAAGCATGAACGCTTTTTTAAAATTGAAGTACTGCGGCGCGATATCGCCACGGAAAGCATGGGCCTGCCCGGCACCATTGCCCATGTCAGCGATTTCCTAATGGAAAGCCCCCGCCCGGTATTTGATTTTACCGCAACGGAGGCTCTGTGCGACCATATTCTAAAGCATGTTTTACCGTAAACTCTAATCCAGCACCTTAAAGGTCCTTTCCAGAGCGTTCTCGGCTTTCTCCAGCTTATTCTCCAGCTCATCCAGCGCCGAAACTATATCGCGATACTCGCGAAAAGTGATATCGCCATTGCGAAAATCGCGCTCGGCCACATCTTGATAGTAATCCAGTTCGTCCTCCAGCAGTTCCAACTCGCGGTCCAGTTCCAGATATTGAGCGCGCTGATCATTGATGCTGCCGGCAGGCACCACGCTGTCAATGCGTTTAACCACATCCGATATGGCGCTTCGCATGGCTTTCTCATCAAAAACTCCATATGGATCGGGGGCGGGAGGGATTACCGTGATGGGGTGGGGGTCAGGGGCTTGCGGAGTTGTCCCGCTGTTCTCCTCGGTCACCTCTCCAGGCGCATAGCCTTCGGCCATCGAAGCCTTCAACTCATCCAGTTCGGCTTGCAGAGCCGTCAACTGCTGCTCCATCTGCTCCATTTGTTCGTGCTCCGTAGGCGCCGCCTCGCCGCCGCAGCCGGCCAACGCCAGGCACATTCCCAGCAATAAAACCATACAAATATTTTTCCTCATCAGCTATCCACCTCCTATAATATTGGCTATCCATTAATATATTATATAAGATGCGGCATGATATTACTACTGATCTTGGCCATGTTCGCCCGGGGTAGAGTGAGTATTCGCGGAGAGGGGCGAAACGAATAATCGGCATCATTTTTAGTGCTTTGAACAAGCGTTGACAACCTGTTACGGCATAGATATAATCACGAAAAACATGGGCGCAAACGGCATCGGTTAATCGCCTTAGATAGCATAATATTATGGAAAAAGGGCGGTCGCCGGGCCTTGGGATATGGGAGAAAAGCCTCTCTTTCCCGATGTCCATTCGCGGGGATAAAAAGCCCAAACCACCCTTTATCTGAAGAGTGGTGTAGGTTTATTGAAATGCCAATGCGTTTATTGCCGGGTCTGGGCCGGAAGCCGGCGCCTTGTTTCCTAAAACAGCTGTGACTGAACATAATAACACGCAGCAAGCGAGCTAATGGCCGGTTAGGCGCTTAAATGAATGGAAACGTGTAAGCGCCACTGTATGGGTGAAAGGGGAGCGATTTCACAATGCAAGAAAGATATGTCACCTCTGAACGTGGCAAAACGTATTACTGGATTTCATCCAACCAAGGCCATGCTTCGAGGACCCTGGTGTTTCTTCCCGGACTGACAGCAGATCACCGGCTTTTTGACCTGCAGGTCAAGGCTTTTGCCAAGGACTACGTTATCATCGTGTGGGATGCGCCGGCTCATGGCAAATCGAGGCCCTATAACGGATTTTCCTATGCCAATCTCGCGGACGAGTTGCGGCGTATTCTGGAGGTGGAATCCATTGGCCAAGCCGTGCTTGTCGGTCAGTCCGCGGGAGGCTTTGTGGCGCAGTCATTTATCAAAAAGCACCCTGATATGGTGGAAGGTTTTTTGGGCATCGGCACCTGTCCCTACGGACCGGTTTACTATAGTAAATGGGATTTTTGGTGGCTGAAGCAGATTGAATGGATGGCGCATCTTTTCCCGGATACAACGCTGCGCACCGCAATGGCAAAGATGTGTTGCATCACCGCTCGCGGTCAACGCAATATGCTGGACATGCTGCGCACCTATGATAAGGATGAACTCTGCCATCTGATGTATCTTGGCTTTACCGGATTGATAGAGGAAGTGTGCCACCTCGAAATACCGTGTCCGGTATGGCTGCTGGTGGGAGAGCGCGATAAAACCGGAAAGGTCAGGCAGTAT
>JAUNBV010000024.1:0-6728 GCA_030526885.1 Syntrophomonadaceae bacterium | reverse complement strand
ACCAACGGTGGCACGAACAAGAGGGACACCCTTTATATATGGTCAAGGATGCCGCACACAATGCCAATGATGATAATCCGGGGGAAGTAAATGAAATCATCGCATCCTTTTTGCGCACCCTCTGATCCTATTCTCGGGCAGATAGTGGCCTTGAAAATAACCGATTTTCGCATCAAGGAGGCCGCCGCAATAGCTGTCATCAAATATGCATATCTGTGATTTTAGACTTTTTCTCTTTGGCGGAGCTTTGGCCCCGCTATTTTTTTAGCAATCATCCGTGCAATGGAGTATAATGGTTTTTATTATGACAATGAAGTGATGGTGTGGATTATGAATGAGAGAGTTGTAAGCTTGGAAGCTGCGATAGAATGGTTATGTGAAGGCGCGGGGCCGGATGGGAGTGAGACGCTGCCACTGGAGCAATGCGGGGAGCGGGTGGCGGCGACGGATATAAAGGCACCGCTCGACATGCCGCCCTGGCCGGCGGCCAAAGTGGACGGCTATGCGGTGGTATGGCATCAGTGGCAGCGCCATTATGAGGTGATCGGCACGCTGGAGGCGGGGGCGCCGCCACCGGAGCGTTTTGCCGAGGGACAAGCACTGCGGGTATTTACCGGAGCGGAACTGCCGGTGAGCAGTTCGGTGGTGATTCGGGACGAAGACGCGGAGTGGGAAAATGGTGAATTGCTGGTACGGGCCATGCCCAGGGTACGGTATATCGCTCCCGTGGGCAGCCGGGTGCGGCAGGGCGCGGTGCTGGCACCGTCGGGTGCCGTGCTGGGCATTGAAAGTCTGGAGCTTTTGAGTAGCCTAGGTATTGCGGATTTATCGGTGTACCGAAAGCCCAGGGTAGGGGTGCTGGTCAGCGGTAGTGAGTTGCAGACTCCCGGGCAGGAGTTGGGGCCCGGCCAGATATATAACAGCAACCGCATCATGTACAGCCGCATGCTGTGCGCGGCAGGTGCGGAGCCGGTGCTGTTGCCCGCATGGACGGTGCCGGACTGTGAGGAAGATTTGATCGCTGCCATTGATGAGCTGCGCGCAGATTGCGGCGTCATTATCCTGTGTGGTGGCAGCGGCAGGGGCGGCAAGGATTTGAGCAAAGCGGTGCTGGAGCGGATGGGTGCGGAGTTTCTATTTACCGGTGTGGACGTAAAGCCCGGCAACAGCAGCAGCGCTGCCCGTCTGGGCTCCTGTACCATTATTAATCTGCCCGGCCCGCCCGCGGCGGGGAGGTTGTTGTTTTACACCCTTGTTTTGCCGATGCTACGGCGATTGCGGGGAGTAAAAGATATTGACGATGATTGGTTTGAAGTGGCATTGCTGCGCGCGGAGCACCCACAGCCCATGCGCAGCCTGCGGATGCTGAGCCTGCTGAGCGCCAAGGGTCAGTTTTGGGTCGGCTCCAATGTGCGCTCCGATGCCGTATGCCTGGGAGAAGTAGTTGTGGATGTGCCGCCGGAGGGAGGCAAGGCCGGAGCTATAGTAAACGCGCGCCTGATCTGATCATTTCTCTCGCCAAAAATCGTCCAATTCTGCCAGCAGATGATCGGTAGCCATATTCATGCGTTCAAAATCCATGGCTGCGGTGTAGTAAGCCTCCAGTGCGTCGTGCTTTTGTCGGGCCGCGGCCAGCAGTTCCGTGGCCTCGAACAGGCTCTGGCCGCAGCGTTCCCATGCCGCCTCCGCGGGGCGGCGAGCAGTGGCCAGCCGTGCCGGCGACAGCAGGGAATCAAGGTCCAGCCAGCGTTCGTAGCGCGGCTTAATCAGGCGGCTTTCGTAATCGGCGGCCAGGGGGGAAAGATTCAGCAACAACGGCCCGCCCGGCGCCAGCACGGCATCTATATATCGTGGGTCAAAGGGGCAGTGGAACACCTCCAGCGCTATCCCGCGCCATTCGCTTTGTTGCAGTACCATATCAAACAATAACTGCGGCCCGGTCCCTGTGGCTCCGCGCACGGCGAAAACGGGCGTGGCGGCATCGCACACCGTATCCATATGGTGTATTACCCCTTCGGGGCCCACCGCGGCGGCGAAAAGATGACGCTGTATACCCGTTCCGGTGGGGCAGGCGCTGAGATAATCCTCTGCCATTATCCGCAGCGGGGGCAAAAGCTTGGCTTCGTCTATGGCTTCCTTTATATAAAGCACATATTGTAAAACTGCCGCATGGGCTTCCTGCAGCCGCAGATAGGCATGGGAAAAGCAGCCTCCGATGTCGCCGGTTAACTCTTCGATTTCCCCGCGCCCGCGGCGCAGTGCGGCTCCATTCCAAAAGGAACCCATATTCACTACCTCGTCATAGGCTCCGGGGCAGGACGGGTCTGTGACATGCGGCGCGGTACCGTCCAGCAGGCAGAAACCGTTTTTGCCCCGCACTACCAATCCATCCAGGGATTGCGGATCCGATGAGCACCAATGGTACTCGATGGCTGCTCCCCGGGCCAGAAAATGCTCGCCCACCTTTTTCATCAGGCTCGATTTGCCCGTGCCCGGTCCGCCTTTGATAATCAGCTTACGCCGGCAGTCGGCGGTAGCCAGATATTCATAGAAGGAATGATACCCGTAACAAGTATTGCTGCCCGGAAATAAGTTGCGCCGCGCTGGCATACACATCCCGCCTTATAATAGTATTTCATCTCACTATATGCCCCATGGGGCCGATAAATGCCTGGCCGGCCGTGCCGTCATTGCCAACTACGCCGGGTTGAGGTAGAATTTAAATCAGATACTTATGTTAAGAAATGGGGCGTAGGATTGAGCTATAATACTATCGAATTACTGGCGCCGGCGGGAACGCCAAGAGCGCTTAGGGCAGCTCTGGAAGCGGGCGCGGATGCCGTATATATTGGGGGGCGGGGATATAATATGCGTCTGCTGCGCCCCGGTTTCAATTTCGGCGATAGCGAGCTGCGCGAGGCGGTCCAGACGGCGCATGACATGGGGCGGCGGCTCTATCTCACGGTAAACAACCTCTATATCGAAGAGGAAATGGATCGGCTGGCGGAGCATTTGCTGTTTTTGCAGGACATTGGCTGTGACGCATTGATTTTGCAGGATCTGGGGGTATTGAAGCTGGCGCGGGAGCTTGGGCTTACCGTGCCACTGCACGCTTCAGTGCAGATGACGGTGAATAATGCCGGCACTGTGAACGCGCTGGCGCGGCAGGGGGTGAGCCGGGTAATCCTCTCCCGCAATCTGACCCCGGAGGAGATAACTGCCATCCACGCCGAGTGCGAGATCGGGCTGGAGCATTTCGTGCACGGAGAGCAGTGCATTTCTCACTCCGGACAATGCTGGCTTTCGGGTATGTTCGGCGACCGCAGCGGCAACCGCGGGCGTTGCTTTAAGCCCTGCCGCTGGGAGTACCGGTTGAATGGCCGCGATGACTGGCAGTACCGCCTGGCCCCCAATGACATGAACCTTTATGCGTTGTTGCCGCAGATGATTGCCGCCGGCGTTATTTCCCTGAAAATAGAGGGGCGGATGCTCGCGCCGGAGCATATCGCGCGGCTGGTGCGCGTCTATCGCGAGGCGCTGGATAAGCTGGCGATGGGAGGGGAGGACTGGCGCGATGAAGCAGCGGAGGCGGAGCTTTACCGCCATCGGGTGCGTGACTTTGTAACCAGTGTTTTCGGCGGAGAAACAGGGCCGGAGTTTATCGGCTATGACGGCAGCCGGGAGCCGTTATTCGTCAGCACCGGCTGCGAATTGCCGCCGGAGGATGATGCCCCGGGTCAGATGCCGCCGCCTTTTGAACTGCGGCATATACCGGAGCTGAGCGTGAAGCTGTATCATCCCGACCGGGCGGAGGCGCTGCTCGCCGCCGGCACGGACAACCTGATTGTGCCGCTGATGCCGTATCGCCAGCGGTTTCTGGCGTGGGACGCGCAGAATATTGCGCGGGTGGCGCGCGCCGCCCATGCCGGAAATGGGCGGGTATGGCTGGAGGCGCCGCGAATTATGTCGCAGCGCGAGCAGCCACGCTGGGAGCAATGGTTGCAATGGGGGCAAAGCGCGGATGTGGACGGTTATATCGTGCATGATCTGGGCTCTCTAAGCCTGCTGTGCGCTCGGGGCCTGTGCGTTACCGCCGGTGAGGGGTTTAATATCGCCAACCGCCGCACGGCGGAGCTTTTACTGGAACTGGGCGCGCAGCGGGTGCGGCTGTCACTGGAATTGGGGTATGAGGAATTGCTGAGGCTTACCGCTCAGGCCCCGGCCGAGATTCTGGTGCAGGGGATGATGACCGCGCTGATCAGCGATCATTGTCAGGCGGCGGCGGAGGAAGGCTTAAAAGCGGGCGAGGATTGCGCCCAGCGTTGCCTGGCGGACGGCTACGGGCTTAAGGACCGCCAAGGACGCGATTACCGTATTTTGAGCGACATGGCCTGTCGCAGTCATTATCTATTCCCCGTTCCGCGCTGCTTACTTACGCGGTTGCCGGAGCTGTTGCAGGCAGGGTTGCGTTCGGCGCTGATCGACGGCGGCGATGACGATGGAGCAACCTTGGAGCGGGTACGGCAGTACAGCCGTTTATTGCACGAAATCCCCGCCGGGGCGGCGGATATGACCTCAGCCTGAAAGAAGGGCACGCTATGGCGCTGACTTATGTGCTGGGCAGGGTAGGACAGGGCAAGAGCTACCATATCTTTGAACACATCCGCCACCGGCTGGAACGGGACGAGGGGCGTGCTTTGCTGTTGGTGCCGGAGCAATTCACCCTACAGGCGGAACGCGATTTGATAAAGCATCTGGGCCGCGACGGGCTGCTGGGGGTCGAGGTACTGAGCCTGAGCAGCCTGGGCGAGCGGGTGTTGCGGGAGACCGGCGGTCATCGCCGCCCCACCCTGGACGAGCCCGGCAAGCGTATGGTGTTGCGGCGGGTGATCGCACAGGTGGCGGGCGAGCTGCGCGTTTACGGCCCCATTTGCCGCCAGAGCGGATTCATCGGCCAGCTCAGCGATTTTATCAGCCAAATGAAGCAGTATCAGGTAGACCTGGCCGCGCTGGGAGCGGTGGGCGCAAAGCTGCCGGCGGACAGCCTGCTGGGGGCGCGTCTGCATGACCTGCTTTTACTGTTCCATGCCTTTGAAAGCCAGATAGCCGGACGCTACCTCGATTTGGAGGACCGCCGCACCTTGTTTTGGCAGCAGATTCCGCAATCGCAGCAGCTTAAAGGTGCCCTAATCTTTATTGACGGCTACAACACCATGAGCGAGCAGAACCGCATGATCTTGGAGCAAATCATTTCGCAGGCGGAAGCAACGGTCATCAGCCTGTGCCTGCCGTCCCCCACCGCGCGCGACCGCCGAGTTTTCAGCCGGGTGGAACAGACCTATACCAATCTGCATCTGTGGGCGCAGAAAAATGGTATCGCCGAGCATGTCATTACCTGCACCAGGGCAGCGCAGGCTCCACCGCGCAGCCCGGAAATAGAGCACCTGGAGCATCAACTGTATGCCGGTGGCGGTACGGCGTATCCCCTTAAGCCTTCCGCCATCCGTCTGTTGCCGGCACACAATAAACTGTCCGAGCTCACCGCTATGGCCGAGGAAATCACCCGTCTGCTGCGGGACGAAGGCTATCGCCTGCGGGATATCGCCGTTGTTATGAACGACATCGGCCAGTACGGACCGGTGGTACGGCGGGTGATGGAGGAGCACGGAATCCCTGTATTTATGGATCAGAAACGCGACATTATGCAGACCGCGCCGGTGCGGATGCTGCTGTCGCTTTTGGACCTCATGATTCACGATTATCCGCAACCCACCGTGCTCGCTTATCTGAAAAGTGGGCTGGCCGGGGCGTCGCCGGAGGAAATCGCATGGTTGGAAAACTACGCCATGGGATGCGGTATCCGCGGCCGCATGTGGACCCGAGCCTTTACCCGCGGTCGTGCGGAGGATATCGCCGTGGCCGAGCCGCTCCGGCAGCGGCTGCTGCAACCCGTATTTGAACTGCATGAAGATATGAAAGCCGCTTTCACCGTGCGCGCCTACAGTCAGGCCCTGTTTGCCTTTATGGAACGGCAGGAGACGGCGGCGCGGCTGTCCGAGCTGACGGCAGCCATCCAGCAGCGGCAGTATTATGACTATGCCGCCGGATACCGGCAGTTGTGGCAGATAATACTGGACTGCCTGGACCAGATGGTGGAACTCATGGGCGATATGGAGCTTGATTTGCAGGAATACCGCGAGGTGCTGGAAGCGGGGCTGGCCTCCTATGAGCTGGGGGTAATTCCCACCATGATCGATCAGGTGCTGATCGGCAGTATCAACCGCTCCATGAGCCACAACGTGCGGGCGATGTTCGTGTTGGGTCTCAATGATGGAGTGATACCGCAGGCGGGTGCCGAAGGCGGTCTGTTCAGCCGCGCCGACGAGGAAGCGTTGCGGGCGCATGATATATCCCTGGGGCCGGATCGGGAAGGCCGCGAGGCGGAGGAAAGATTCCTCATCGTGTCCGCGCTGGGCAAAGCCTCGGAACGGCTGTATTTGAGCTATGCCTTAAGCGACCTGGACGGCAGCGCCCTGCGGCCATCGCTGTTGGTAGACCGTATCCGGCAAATGTTCCCGGCGCTCACGCCGGACGAGGACCCCGCCGCCGATGCTGCCGCGCTGAACCACCTAAACGGCGCCGCCGCCAGTTATCCCGGCCTGATTCGCAATCTGCGGGCTGCCGGCGCCCCGCTGTCTCCGGCGTGGGGCGAGTTGTACCGCTGGTAT
>JAUNBV010000173.1 GCA_030526885.1 Syntrophomonadaceae bacterium | reverse complement strand
AGTGTCAGTCAATATTGTTCCTAGGGGGAACTCGCCCAGCCATACCACGTATTCAGCCGCTGCCGTCCTGCCCGCCGCTGCCAGCCGCCGGTTCCCGCTGGGCTACGCTTTGCCCCCGCCTGATATACTTATCGTCCGGCGGGCCAGGCGGCAGGGGGCGGGGATCGTAAGCCGCGTAGCGCGGGGGGGCCTCCACGGTTATAGCCTCAAAACGAACGGGGAGCCCGGCGGAATAAAAAAGGCTGGTCCCGTCCTGCACTTGAAAATGCAGATGGGGCTCGGAGCTGTTGCCCGAATTGCCGCAGCGCGCCAGCTTCTGGCCGCGCCGTACCCTGTCCCCCACACTGACCGCTATGCTGCCCGGCTGCAAATGCGCCAGCAGGCTGTATTCCTGCGGGTGATGGCGCAGGATGATATGGTTGCCCCGGATATCCCGGGCCGCGCAGTCCACCCGCCCCCGGCCCGCAATGTGGCTGTCCGGGTGTCCTTTGCCCACCGCCACCACCTCGCCGTCCGCCGGCGCCAGTATGTCCTGCCCGTAGCAATAATATGAACCGGGCTCCGTCACCGGGCCGCGATAACTGCGCCCCTTGGGGTCGAGGATGAGGAAATCGTAAGCATAGCGCTGGGAGGGAATGCTCCAGGAATGCGACCACTGTTTATCCACCCCGCCGTTTACCACCGTCCAGCGGCCAGAAAAGGGCAGCGCATAGTTGACCTTGCCCTGGAAATTATTAATGCCGGGCCGCTGGCTGCCGTAACGCAGGGGGACTTTTACCATGCCCCCAACCATTTGCAAAGACTGCACGAACACCGGGAAATTGTAGGCGATTTCCACCAATCCCAACAGCCACAGCAGCCAAAGATAGTCCCACAGCGGGGAAGTGAAAAATAACCCGCCCAGGCCCAGTAGGCCCAGAAACTTTGCGTAGGTACAGCATCTAACCAGTTGGCGCATGGCCGTCGCCCCCTCTTTCCCCCTGCAGGGTATCCCGCTTCTAAAAGCGGTTCGTTATCACCGATTATACCCGCTATCCGGCCGCTAATCAATGCGCTGAGCCCGCGCTCAAAATGGCGCTCATTTTCCTGCTAAAAAACCCTTGACACCCTCTGGGGCACAGTATATACTGTATATACTGTTTATATACAGATTTCGGGGAGGTGACGCCTTGAATATCATAATCAGCAACGCCAGCCATCTGCCGATATATGAGCAGATATACGCGCAGATTAAAAACGGCATCATATCCGGCCAGTTATCCGAAGGCGACGCGCTGCCGTCCATCCGGGCGCTGGCCAAGGACCTGCGCATAAGCGTGATAACCACCAAGCGCGCTTATGACGAGCTGGAGCGCGACGGCTTTATATACACCGTGGCGGGCAAGGGGTGTTATGTGGCGGAGAAGAACACCGAAGTCATCCGCGAAGGCCACCTGAAGCAGATCGAGGAGCATATGCGGCAGATCCTGCTGCTGGCCCCCGCCTGCCGGTTATCGAACCAGGAGCTCATCGAGATGTTTCAACTCATACAGAAGGAGGAATGACCTAGCATGAACGCGATCGAGATTAAAGGGCTCAACAAGCGTTACCCCGGCTTTTGGCTGGAGGATATAGACCTGACC
Source organism: Syntrophomonadaceae bacterium (assembly GCA_030526885.1). Lineage (GTDB taxonomy): Bacteria > Bacillota > Syntrophomonadia > Syntrophomonadales > Syntrophomonadaceae > JAUNBV01. The sequence goes on along the minus strand of JAUNBV010000173.1, from coordinate 1,236 downwards.
CTGCCCCAAGGCAGCATCATGGGGCTGGTGGGAGAAAACGGCGCCGGCAAGAGCACGCTGATAAAGCTCATCATGGACGCCATCCCCCGCGACAGCGGCACGGTGAGCGTTTTAGGGGTGGACAATCAGAGCGCGCGCTTTACCGCGGTCAAGGAGGATATCGGCATCGTGTTGGACGAAGCGTACTTCCCCGAAGCGCTCACCGCCAAGCGGCTGGGGCGGGTGATGAGCTATACTTATCGCCATTGGGATCAGGCTCGCTACGAAGGATATTTGCAGAGCCTATCCCTGCCCGCCGGCAAGGAATTCAAGGATTTTTCGCGCGGCATGAAGATGAAGCTGGCCATCGCCGTAGCCCTGTCGCACGCCCCCCGCCTGCTGCTGCTGGACGAAGCCACCAGCGGGCTGGACCCCATGGTGCGCGACGAGATACTGGATATCTTCAACGATTTTACCCGCGACGACACCCATTCCATCCTGCTCTCCTCGCACATCGTCAGCGATTTGGAGAAGATATGCGATTATATCGCCTTCATCCATCACGGCAAGCTGTATTTTTGCGACGAAAAAGACCGGCTGATCGAGGAATACGCCCTGGTCAAGCTATCGCCGCAGGACTTTGAGGCCCTGCCCGCGGCGGCGGTAAAAGGCGTGAAAAAGGGCGGCTATGGCGTGGAAGCGCTGGTGCATAAGCCTCAGGTCAACGCCGCCTTTGCCACCGAACATACCACCCTGGAGGACATCATACTATTCATGGCGAGAGGAGACCGAGAATGATGAAAGGTTTATTGCTCAAAGACTACTACACCCTGTTGAAACAAATGAAGATTTTTTTGCTGATGATAATCGTATTCTCCATGATGCCCAATCTTTCACTGGCTTGCTTTGCCGTTGTCTACGCTGCCATGCTGCCCATCACCGTGCTGGGCTACGACGAACGCGCCAAATGGGACAGTCTGGCCGTTATGATGCCCTACTCCACCCGCAACATCGTGCTCAGCAAATATGTGCTGGGTTATATCGCCATTGCCGGTGCCGCCGTGATTTCCATGGGCGCGCAGTTGGTAATCGGCGCGGTGCAGCATAATACCGCCCCCGCCGGAGAAAACCTGCTGGTGGTGGGCGCGGCAAGCGGTCTGGCCCTGCTCTTTATCGCGCTCAACCTGCCCCTGATGTTCAGGCTGGGCGTGGAAAATGGGCGCGTCGCCTTCTTCATCACTTTCGCCGTGGGGGTGT
>JAUNBV010000023.1 GCA_030526885.1 Syntrophomonadaceae bacterium | reverse complement strand
GACGGATTGGGGTTATAGGCGTCATCATTCATTACATGGAAGTAATCCAGATGTTTGTTGGTGAGCACATAGATATTGGCCTCCACCTTGCGGGAACTCAAGTAATCGCCTTCGATCTCCACGGTGCGCACTTCCGTGACCGCAGGCAGGGCGCTGAGATCATAGGTGATGACGCGGCAGGTGGCGGAGCTCACGGGATAGTGATAGCTAATCATTTTCGCTTCCGGCTGTAGCGGCGCGGGCTTCACCTGGTGCTGCCGCCAGGTGGTGCCGATAACTACCAGCCGGTCGCCGTCAACATACAGCTCCTGAGGGGAAAAGTCCCGGTTGCTGAAATCGATGCCGGCCATGTATTGCATATCGTCGGCGGGCAGGGCCTTGATGATGTCGATTTTGTTCTGCGAGGCGCGCACGCGGTAGATATAGGCGCCGTCGGTACGCACGATATCGGCTTCATCCACTCCGGCCACCTGGGTGTTGAGCTCGGAGTATTCGGCGTTGGCCGCGTTTCTTGAGCTTTGCTCCCCTCCGGCGCTTCCGGCATTATCCATAGCGGCGGGGGCGGCGTCAGCCACGCTCTCGGTTACTATCATATCGACCGTGCTCTTGGACAATTCCGGATAGCGCAGGCCGTACCCGGCATCGGCGGTGTAACCGTTTTCCTCCAGCAGCAGCCTGAGATGCGCGGCATCGGCCAGGGTGGGCAGGGGATCGCCGGTATAGACGGCCACGCTGTCCTCGGCCTCATCGGCCTCCTGGGTCCAACGGAGGGAATCAATGATGCTCTGCCACAATTGGCTCCACCAGCTTGCGGTGGCGTCGGGGCCCGTCTCCGCCGCCATACCGTATCCGGCCCCGCCGCTCCATAACAGGGCCAGGCTGAGGATGGCCGCTAATACTATCGCGCGCCCCCGTTTATTGCTCATAAAACCCATAAAAAACCTCCCGTTCACTAATAAAATACTCTAAAATACTCGTTCTGGTACTTTATTACGCCGGAGGGCCTTTTTAACTTACACCAATATATTTGATTAAAAAGGTATGCGGTTGGTGCGCGACCAGATCTTCATGCGACGGGCTTCTTCGATGAGTTCCGCGCGGAAATCGGGGTGGGCCAACTCGATGAGGGCGGCGGCGCGGCCCCAGGTGGACAGCCTTTTGAGGTTCACCTTGCCGTATTCGGTGACCACATAATGGGTCATGCTGCGCGGCACCGACACTGCGGCGCCGCTGGTCAGCAGGGGGCGGATGCGGGACTGGCGGTGGCCGCTTTTGTCTTTGAAAGAGGAAGTAAAAGCCAAAAAGCTCTTGCCGCCCTCGGAGTTGAAAGCGCCGATTATGAAATCAAGCTGCCCGCCAATGCCGGATATCTGACGCAGGCCGTGGGATTCGGAGCACACCTGGCCCAATAAATCCATTTCCAGCACATAGCCCAGGGATACCACTTTGGAGTTTATGGAAATACGCTTGGGGTTGTTGGTGTAATCGATGGAATAGGAGGCGCAGCGGGGGTTGTCATTGAGAAAATCATACGTTTCCGCCGTGGCCAGGCAATAAGAGTATACGCTTTTGTTGCGGTCGGTAGTTTTTTTGATATTGGTGACTTGTCCCTGCATGATCATCTTCACATAGGAGTCACAGAAGATTTCGGAGTGCAGCCCCAGGTTTTTCAGGTCGGAGTCGGCTATCATGTTGCCCACGGCGTCGCAGATGATGCCGCGCCCCAGCTGCAGGCAGGCCCCGTCTTCGATCTCCTCCATTATCATGCGGGCCACGATGCTCTCTTCCCGGTTAGGCGGGGCGGCGGGAGGGGCGGAAAAAATCGCGGGGTTATGGGCCTCGATTATATAGTCTATTTCGCTGATATGCAGGCATTCGTTGCTGCCGCCTAAGCAGCGGGGCATATTTTCGTTTATTTCCACGATGGTAATGCCGGCTTGCAGGGCCAGGCTGCGGTTGTGAAAGTTGGCCAGGCCGAAATTAAAGCATCCGCTGCTGTCCATCGGCGCCACCTGAGCCACCCATACGTCGGGGCTGATGTCGAAATACTCGGCTTCGCCGCTGATTTTACCGGCGTCATAATATTGGAGGGGCAGATGGACGGACAGGCCAAATTCCGCCGCCTTGCGATCGGCTTCCGTAAAAAAGCGGCTGAAGTAGGTAAAGGTCTCCTGTTTGGTGTCGTTTAGCATGACCTGCGGCAAGGGCAGGATGGTGGCGGTGCCGCGCACGGAAACGTCGGTCAGCCCGGTACCGCAACGCCGGCTCAGGGCGGCGTCAAACGCGACCGGCTTGCTGGCAAAGGCCCCATAGTCCACGATGGAATCGGACTCCACCAGTAAAGCGGCGTCTTCCGCGGAAATCAGCTTGCGCTTATATTCCATCAAATACATGTGGTTGAAAACTTTTGCCACCGGGGCCACTCACCTTTCGCTGGGGGTCGAATAATAGTATATTTTCGCATCCGGCAGCAAATTTCCTGCAACATGTATATAGGTTTTACCAAGTAATAATCGCCAGCGGGTTTATTCGCCCACTACGATCCCGATTTCCTTGTTATGTACTTTTTCCAGCATGCCTTTGAGGGCGTCGGGCTGTGAAAAGTACAGGCAGCTCCCATGAAACACTACTTCCCAGCCGGACCAGCGCTGTTTGTAATCTTCGGGGTCGGCCCATTCGGGGATAGAGCGGGAGGAGCCGTAAAGCGCGTTTTTCATCGACTTGGAGACCATTTCCACCAGATGGGTACAGCCTTGGGCGCCGCCGACGATTTCCTTCACTCGCCGCGCAAATCCGGGGCCGGCCTGCACCCCTACCAACTGCTGCATTTTATCCATGGCCTGCTGGCACACGGGAAACGGCAGTCTGATGCCGGTCACCTCCGCCTCTTTAATGCAATAGGTTTCATAGTCAAATACTACGCGGGTTCTTATTTCGTGCAGGTCATCCTCAAAATGTGCGCGTATTTCATAGGCGCCTTCCACTTGGTCTACGACATAACTCTCCGATTGCCCGTACAACATGTGATCATCGATCCTTTCTTTAGACAAGCAAATTTTAACCACTATTATATTACCGCATGCGGGAGGTGTAAATACTTTTATGGCTTCACCCATCGATGCCGAGGTCTTTCATTTTCCGGTAGAGGGTGGCGCGGGAGATGCCCAAAGCGGCAGCGGTATCGGTTTTGCGATAACGGTTGGCGCTCAAAGCGTCCAATATGCGGCGGCGTTCGTCGGGCTCGCCGGCCCCCGCCGGGGGAACATGAGACTCCCGCTGCCTGCCCGGCTCCTCCGGCGGCTGCTTTTCCGCTCCCGCCTCCTGGGCTTTAAGGCCTAAGCCCTGAGCCCTTAATATCCCCGGACTGACGCTGTCGATGACGTCGATGGTTATATATTCGCTGGGGGAAAGCTGAACTACCCCCTCGATTATATTTTGCAGCTCGCGCACATTGCCGGGCCATTCATAGGCCACAAAGGCGTCGAGCACCTCGGGGGACAGGGTCATGCCAGGCTTGTTGAGGCGGCGGGTAAAGCGCTCGGTAAATATTTGTGCCAGCTCGACGATATCCTCGGGGCGTTCGCGCAGAGGCGGTATGCTTATTTTAATAACGCCCAAACGGTAATAAAGGTCCCGGCGAAAACGGTTGCGCTCAATCTCCTGCTCCAGGTCTTTGTTGGTGGCGGCGATAATGCGCACGTCCACCGGTAACAGGCGGGAGCTGCCCAGGCGCATGACGGTTTTTTCCTCCAGCACGCGCAGCAGAGTGGCCTGGAGATCGATAGGCAGGTCGCCTATTTCATCCAAAAAGATGGTTCCCTGGTCGGCCAGCTCAAATTTACCCGCATTGCCGCCTTTGCGGGCCCCGGTAAAGGCGCCGTCATCATAGCCGAACAGTTCGCTGGCGATAAGCTCACGCGGCAGGGCGGCGCAGTTGATGGCCAGATAGGGATGGTTGCGGCGGGAACTGGCGTTGTGCATGGCCTGGGCAAAGAGGTCTTTGCCGGTGCCGCTTTCGCCCAGCAGCAGCACGTTGGAGGTGGAGGAGGAAGCCGCCCGGGCGGTTTGCAGGGTGCCGCTGAATGTGGGGTTTTTGTGGATGATATCGTTAAAGGTGACGGTAGCGCCGCCGCCGATATATTTGCGCACCAGGCGGTTTATGCGGTGGCTTTCACGAATGACCACCACGATGCCGCCGTCCACATCGTATTCCTGCTGCTTGAGCGGGGTACAGGTGACGCTGCAGTTGATGGAGCTGTTGTTGACGGTAAGGGTAAAGTTTTCATCGGTGATGGTCTTGCCCCGGGTGATACGGTTGTTAAAGCGCTGATTCTCCCGGCTGTAGCCCAGCACGTCGAACAGCGGGCGCCCCAGGAATGCGGAGCGTTCCATCTGAAATATTCTGGCGCAGTTTTCGTTCATAAAGGTCACCACCCCGGCCCGGTCCAGGGTAAACAAGCCTTCGGTCATGGAATCCACCACCACCTTGAGCAGGTCTTCGGAGCGCTTTACCTGCAGCTGGGACTGAATGTGCGTGGAGGCGGCTACCGCCATCCCCAGAGAATGCAGGCCGGTCTTGCTGGCAGGCGCGATAACGCCGATGCCGCCCAACAATTGGCCCTGGTCCAGGATAGGGGCGGCAAAACAGGCGGAGACGCTGGAAAAGAGACAAAAATGCTCATAAGCGAATACCGAGGTGGGGGTGACCTGCGCCATGGACATGGCGGCAGCGTTGGTGCCCACCAGTTCTTCCACCCACATGGAGCCGGGGACCAGATGGGCGCCTTTGGCCCAAGCCACGGCATCGGCGTCACCGGTGACTTCCAGAATGCAACAGTTGGGGTCACACAGGGTTATGACAAACCCGGAACCGGCTACGTAATCCAGCAGATGGGACATAATGGGTCGGCTGGCATCGATCAGAATGCGCGAGTCCTCGCGGTACTGCTTGAGCTCATCCGCAGTACATATAAAGGGATTCTCCCGCAGGTACGGGTTTACCCCCGCGTCGTAACTGCGCTCCCATGAGTCCCTGAGCTCCGGCCGCAACATATTGCGCGCCGCCGGATTGCGGTGCAGTTCCTTCCATTGGGCACGTATTTCCTCCGCAAATGGCACTGCTATTTCCCCCTTATCAATTCATTGTGTTTCATCGTGTCTCATTATACCTCATCGCGACACAAATTGAAACATTGTGTTTCAAATAATTTTGGGCGCTACGCTTTTCGCAATAATCCACCTATTTTTTGTTGCCCACCGGTTCTGGTTTTGACGGCTTGCCAAAGAGTTGGCATCATTTTTGCATTAGAAAGGGACAGGTAATATTTTTATTATACGACAGGAGGAGAATTATCAATGAGAACATCAGCTGAGTATTTTGAGCGACTGGCCAAAATGCGCCCCAACATTTATCTGGAGGGGGAAAAGATCGGCCGTGATCATCCCACCATTTTAAAAGGCGGCAAGACTCTGGCCAAAACCTTTGACCTGGTCAACGACCCCAAGTATGAGCGGGTGCTCACCGCCACTTCCCATTACAACGGCGAAAAGATCAACCGTTTCAATCATCTGCATCAGAATGCCGAGGACCTGCTGTTAAAGCAGGAGATGAACCGGGTGCTGAGCTCACTGGTAGGCGGCTGTATCCAGCGTTGTATGGGTATCGACGCGCTGAACGCCTTGTCGGTTACCACCAAGAACGCCGACATGAAGTACGGCACCAACTATCATGAACGCTTCAACAAGTTCATGCAGTATTTCCAGGCCGAAGACCTGGTGGGCTGCGCGGCCCAGACCGACTCCAAGGGTGACCGCCGCCTTCGTCCCAGCCAGCAGCCGGACCCGGACGCCTACCTGCACGTGGTAGAGCGGCGCGAAGACGGCGTGGTGGTACGCGGCGCCAAGCTGCACAATACCGCCGCCCAGTACGCTGACGAAATAATCGCCTTCCCCACCCGCGCCATCGGAAAGGACGAGCCGGATTACGCCATCGCTTTTGCCATTCCCGCCGACACCGAGGGCATCTATCTGCTGACCCGCGTGGCCGCTCCCCCGGAACGCATTCCCGAGCTGCACGTACCTTACTCCGATTTCATCGACACCGAGAGCTTCACCGTATTTGATAACGTTTTCGTTCCCAATGAGCGCATCTTCATCAACGGCGAAACCGAGTTTGGCAGTGAGACCGCCCTGCTGTTCGCGCTGTTCCATCGCCATGGATACTGTGGCTGCAAGCCGGGCCTGGGCGATATGCTGACCGGCCTGGCGGCTCTGGTAGCCGATTACAACGGCGTGGAGAAAGTGGGTCACGTCAAGGACAAACTGGCCGATATCATGAGCGTCGGCGAACTGGTGTATGCCGCCGGTATCGCGGCTTCGGTGAAATCGATGCAGTCCCCCGCCGGCACTTACATCCCCAATATCATGTACGCCAATGTGGGCCGCCGTCATGCGGGAGTGAACATCTACCATGAAATGAATATCATCGCCGACCTGGCCGGCGGTATCCCCATCACCCTGCCCCAGACCAAGGAATATGCCAACCCCGAAATCAGCGAATTCTTGCTGAAGTACAACACTCGCCGCGCCGGCGTTTCCCCGCTGGATCATTACAAAGCGATGATGTTTGCCAGCGACGTTATGGCTTCCGAGATGACCGGCCTCATCACCCTGGCCGGCGTACACGGCGGCGGTTCGCCCCAGATGGAGGACATCGCCATCCTGGCTTCGGGCAATATCGAAGAAAAGAAAAATATCGCCAAGCACCTGGCCGGTATCGAGTATTAAAAAATGCGGGGCGCAGGCCATTGCGGCCTGCGCCTGATGCATCGGCCCTCTGTTTTGCTCCATAATTATGATAGGCGTGACGCCGAGATACGGAAAGGAAGTATCCATCATGAAATATCAGCCGGAAATAAGGAATTGGGAAGTCCCAGGTGTATGGCCGGAGCATTGGCCTCATTATTTTGAGCACGGTGATATGCCGGTGGTATGGCACTTGCATCTGAGCGCATTGCGTCATCCCAAAAAGACGGCGGTGATTTTCTATGGTACCCGTATTAGTTATCAGGAACTGGAGCAATACGTGCTGAAAGCGGCCGGGGGGCTGAAGCGTCTGGGCGTAAACAAGGGCGACCGGGTATATTTGAGCATGCAGAACTGCCCGCAGTTCATTATATCCTACTATGCATGCATGGCCATTGGCGCGGTTATCATTGCCGGCAGCCCCATGTACAAAGCCGGGGAACTCACCTATGTATTGAACGACTGCGGGGCTATAGCGGCGATCATGGAGGAAGATAATTACCCCATTTTCCAGAGTGTGCGCGATAAAGTGCCGGTGGAAAAGGTGGTGGTGACTTCACTGGCCGAGTTTTTGCCGGATGAGCCGGAAATTCCCGTTCCCGGGGGCATGACGGTGGATGGTCTGGATTACGACGGCGCTATGGACTGGAAAGATTTTATCAGCGGCGAGGCCTTGTCCCGATATGAAAAGCTTGATATAGACGAGGACATCGCCTGTTTGCAGTATACTTCCGGCACCACAGGAGTGCCCAAGGGCGCGGTGCTCACTCATCGCAATATTTTGACCAATGCCATTCAACTGCCCATCATGCTGGGCGGCCATGCCGACAGCGTTTACGGCGCGGTGGTGCCGATCTTCCATGTCACCGGCATGCAGAATAACATGAATGGCCCCATTTTCCTGGGCGCCACCATCGTACTCTTTACCCGTTTTGACACCGGCGTCTTTCTGCAGGCTTCCGAGTTGTATGGGATCACTTCCTGGGTGGCTATCACTACCATGAATCTGGCGGTGATAAATTATCCCAAGCTGAATGATTTCGACCTGTCTTCCTATGAAGCTATCGGAACCGGCGGAGCTCCGGTACCGGCGGAACTAATAAAGCGTTATCGCGATCAGTTCGGCCTGGACCTGATCGACGGCTGGGGCATGAGCGAAACCGCTTCCGCTCCGCTGGCCAGTCCGGCGGGCCATGTGAAGGCCGGAAGCTGCGGAATCATGATTGGCGGCTTCGATGTCCGCATCGCCGATCTAAAGGACAACACCCAAAATGTGCCGCGCGGCCAGGAAGGTGAACTGTGGATGCGCGGACCTTCGATCGCCCGCTCTTACTGGCATCAGCCTCCCGAGGTGCAGGCGGAAAGCTTTAAGGAAGAAGGCTGGCTGGCTACCGGCGATGTGGCGGTAATGGATGAACAGGGCTACATCTTTATCGTAGGCCGTACCAAGGAAATGATCAAGGCTTCCGGCTACAGCGTATTTCCGGCCGAAGTGGAGAAATACCTGTATCAGCATGAGGCCATTGCGGAATGCTGCGTTATCGGGGTGCCGCATGAATATCGCGGCGAGGATGTAAAGGCTTACATCGTGCTAAAGCCTGAATACAAGGGCAAAGTGACCGACGACGAGATCCGCGCCTGGGCTAAGGAACAGATGTCCGCATACAAATATCCGCGGATTATTGAATTCCGCGACGATCTCCCCAAGAGCGCTACCGGTAAAGTTATGCGCAAGATTTTAAAAGAGGAATTAGGCCTGAAAATAAATTAAAATTAAGGAGTGGTAAACATGGGTGTAAAGGACGCTTTTGATTTAACCGGGAAAACCGCTATTGTCACCGGCGGTTCCATTGGGCTGGGCGCACAGATGGCTATTGGCCTGGCAGAGGCGGGAGCCAATCTGGTCATCGCCGCCCGCAACGTGGAACGCTGTCAAGACATATGTAAAGAGCTGGAGGCTTTGGGCGTGCGCGCCATTGCCGTGGGCTGCGATGTCAGCGATGCCGATTCGTGTCAGAACCTGATCGACACCACGGTAAAGGAATTCGGCACGGTGGACATTCTGGTCAATAACGCCGGCTATACCTGGGCTGCCAACGCCATCGACTTCCCCATGGATAAATGGCAGCAGGTCATCGACCTGAACCTGACCGGCCTGTTCCAGCTGTCGGTAATGGCGGCGCGCGTGATGAAGGAACAGGGGCGCGGCAAAATAATCAACGTGACTTCCGTGGCGGGCATGGGCGGAACTCGTCCCGAAGCCCAGAATACCGTACCCTACAACGCCTCCAAGGGCGCGGTGATCACCCTCACCAAGGACCTGGCAGTAAAATGGGCGCGGTACGGCATTTATGTAAACGCTATCGCCCCCGGCTTCTTCCCCACTCACATGAGCGGCGGGCTGCTGGAGAAAAACAAGCATATGGTGATACCCATGATCCCGTTGGGGCGTCTGGGCGGCGATGAAGACCTCAAGGCCCCCATCGTGTTTTTGAGCTCGGCGGCTTCGGACTATATCACCGGCCATGTGCTGATGGTAGAGGGCGGCCAAAGCAGCCAGATCGGCTAGGCGCTTTGCGCAGCCCGATGCTGCGCAAAGCGGGGTTAAGCGGGGACGAATAATCGCGCGCCTTTGAGTACGCTTAAAAATCCGTCCCCGCCGGTCACTCCCGTTTCGGGGGACCCGCCGGCGGGAACTGGCCGGGAGCCGGCGGACGGGTAAGATTTTAGTGATTGGCAGGAGGGTTTATAAAAATGGGTTTTCAGGTAAAAAAGGCGACGGTTATCGGTGCCGGTATCATGGGCGCGCAGATTGCAGCGTTGCTGACCAATAACAATATAGATGTGCTGCTGCTCGACCGCATCCCGGATAAGTTAAGCGAGCGGGATATGGAAAAAGGATGGACCAAGCAATCCCCCCAGTGGCGCAATAAAATTGCGCAGATGGGTATCGACGGGCTGCTCAAGCTCAAGCATCCGGCATTCATTTCCGAGGAGAGCTACCATCGGGTGACGCCCGGCAATGTGGACGACGACCTGCCCCAAATCGCCGATTCGGACTGGATAATCGAGACCATCATCGAAGACCTGGAGATTAAACGGGCATTATATGATAAAATTGAGCCGTTGCGCCGGGCCGACGCGATTGTGAGTACCAATACCTCGGGCCTGCCCATATCCCTGATCGCCGAGGAATTCTCCCCGGCCTTAAAACAGTATTTTCTGGGCACCCACTTCTTTAATCCGCCCACTTATTCGCCGCTGGTGGAGTTGATTCCCAGCAAGGACACCCTGACGGAGGTGACGCATTTTCTGAAAACCATTTTTCAGGACGATATGGGCAAAAAACCGCTGGTAGTAAAGGATACGCCCAATTTCATCGCTAACCGCCTGGGTATCGCCACCGCCATCAATGCCGTGCATATGGCTTTTAGCGACGGTATGCGGGTGGACGAGGTGGATGCGCTGGCGGGCCGCAACATGGCGCGCATGAGTTACGCTATTTTTGGCATGGCCGATGCGGTCGGGCTGGATACGGTGGCCCATGTCACCAAAAACCTCTACGCCAATGCCAAGCATGACGAGCGGCGGGAGTCTTTCTTTATCCCCGAGCCGATGGCTTATATGCTGGAAAACAATATGCTGGGCGCCAAATCGCGCCAGGGCTTTTATTATTCGGAAAAGCAGGAGGACGGCTCCCGCAAGGAATATGTGCTGGATTTGAACACCAAGCAATATATAGATCGGATAGAGCCCGATTTTGCCTGTCTTAAAGCCGCTTCGCAGGTGCGCAGCCCCGGCGAAAAGGTTCGTGCCATCATTTATGGCGATGACCGCGGCGCGAAGTTTGCCTGGAAGATGCTGGCCATCGATACCATTTACGCGGCTAACCGTATCGGCGAGATAGCCGACACCATCGTGGAAATAGACGGCGCTATGCGCACCGGCTATCTGTGGGCGCTGGGCCCGTTTGAATGCTGGGACGCCATGGGGCTGCGCAAGTCGGTGGAGCGTATGCAGGCGGAAGGAATGCCGGTACCCCCTTCGGTAATCAAGATGCTGGAGACCGGACACGAAAGCTTTTACCGTGAATTTGAAGGTAAGAAACAGTACTACGATTTCAGGACCGGGTCTTACCAGAACGTTGAATAAGGACTCAGGGGAAAAGGGGGAATTGTTTTGAGTTGTCAGTGTAAGGGAGACGCAGCATGCTGCCAGCCCGACATTGAAGCGGGAATGGCGGCGCTGGACGCTCTGATCGACCGTTACGGCGACGACCCCGGTAATCTGATAACCGTGCTGCAGGGCGCGCAGGATATTTACCGCTATCTGCCGCTGCCGGTGATGCAGCATATCGCGCAGCGCATGGATATCCGCAGCAGCCGGGTGTATGGGGTAGCGACTTTCTATGCCCAGTTCCGCTTTGAGCCGGTGGGCAAGCACCTTATCCTGCTGTGTCAGGGCACGGCATGCCATGTCAACGGCGCCGATCAGATTGAAACCGCGCTGGCGGACGAATTGAAGCTGAAGATGGGCGAGACTTCCGCGGATCAATTGTTTACGCTATCCTCCGCCGCCTGTCTGGGCTGTTGCAGCCTGGCCCCGGTGATGATGATAAACGGTACCGCCTACGGGCCGCTGACCCCGGACAAGGCGAGGGCCATTATCCGCGATATCCGCAAGCAGGAAGAAGCGCAGGGAGGTGTAGCCGTATGTTGATCCGTGTGGGAATGAGCAGCTGCGGCATCGCGGCCGGCGCTAACGATATATGGAGCCAGTTGGAGCCGTGGGCAGCAGGGGTGCCCCAGCTTACGCTGGAAAAAACCGGCTGTATCGGCCTGTGCTTTGCCGAGCCGCTGATGGATATCATCGCCGACGACGGCCATGTCTACAGCTACGGCAACCTGAACGCGGAGCGGGCGCTGGCTATCGCGCAGCATCATCTCGACTGCGGGCAGCCGCTGGCCGATGCTTTGCTCCATCGCGAGGACGCCCTTATCCCCTTTTTAAAAGGACAGCGCCGTATCGCGCTGCGCAATTGCGGCAACATGAACCCCGAAAGCCTGACCGCTTATATGGAGCGGGGCGGTTATGGTTTCATCGGCAAGGTCAAGGACGGGTTTTCCCCCACCGATGTGATTGCCGCCGTAAAAAGCTCCGGGCTCCGGGGCCGCGGGGGCGCGGGCTTCCCCACCTGGATGAAGTGGGACGCGGCGCGTACCCAAGCCGGGGAACAGAAATATATCATTTGCAATGCCGACGAGGGCGACCCCGGCGCTTTCATGGACCGCAGCATCCTGGAGGGCGACCCCCATTCCGTGCTGGAGGGCATGATGATCGCGGGTTTTGCCATCGGCGCTTCGCAGGGCCTGATCTACTGCCGCGCCGAGTACCCGCTGGCTATCAAACGCCTGCAAATAGCGATTGAAGCGGCGGAAGCCGCGGGCGTGCTGGGCAAAGACATCGCCGGCAGCGGGTTTGACTTTACCATCAGCATCCGCCAGGGCGCGGGCGCTTTTGTGTGCGGCGAAGAAACCGCGCTGATCGCATCGCTGGAAGGCGAGCGGGGCATGCCCCGCCTGAAGCCGCCGTTTCCGTCGGAAAAAGGTTACCGCCGGCATCCCAGCGTGATAAACAACGTGGAAACCCTGGCCAATCTGCCCTGGATTATCAGTAACGGCGGCGAGGCCTTTGCCGCCGTGGGTTCACCCGACAGTAAAGGCACCAAGGTTTTTGCCCTGGCCGGAAAGATAAAGCAGGGCGGCCTGGTGGAGGTACCCATGGGCATCAGCCTGCGCGAGATCATTTACGATCTGGGGGGCGGCATCAAAAACGACAAGCGCTTCAAGGCGGTGCAACTGGGCGGCCCCTCCGGCGGCTGTATCCCGGAGTCGCTTTTGGATATCCCGGTGGATTACCAGTCCATCAACGCCACCGGCGCTATTATGGGCTCCGGCGGCATGATTGTCATGGACGAGGATACCTGCATGGTGGATTTGGCGCGTTATTTCCTGAACTTTACCCAGGAGGAATCCTGCGGCAAATGCGTGCAGTGCCGCCTGGGCACCCGCCGGATGCTGGAAATTCTGGAGCGCATATGTGCGGGCGACGGACAGGAGGACGACCTGGTGCTGCTGGAGGAAATCGCGTTACAGGTCAAGGCCGGTTCGTTATGCGGGCTGGGCCAGAGCGCGCCCAACCCGGTGCTCACCACTTTGAATTATTTCCGCAGCGAGTACGAAGCCCATATCCATGAGCGCCGCTGCCCCGCGCATCAGTGCAAGGCGCTGATCCGCTATTATATCGATCCCGAAAAATGTAAAGGCTGCGGGCTTTGCGGCAAGCAGTGCCCGGTGCACTGTATCTCCGGCGAGCGCAAGCAGCCTTGGGTGATAGACGAGGATAAATGCAGCCGTTGCGGGACCTGTATGGCGGTATGCCCCAGCAAATGGGCCGCCATCATGGTCGAGTAGGAGGTGGGAATGATGATGGTCACAATCAACGGAAAATCATACGAAGCGGCGGCGGGTCAGACCCTGCTGGAACTGGCTACGGCTAACGGGATCCACATCCCCACCCTGTGCCATGACCCGCGCCTGCATAATTACGGCGCTTGCGGCATCTGCGTGGTGGAAGACAGGAAAACCGGCAAACTGTTGCGCGCCTGCTCCACTAATGCGGCGGAGAACATGGAAGTGGAGACCGACAGCGAAAAGGTGCTGGCCTCGCGGCGCATGACCCTGCGGCTGCTGCTGTCCGACCACAGCGGCGACTGCCGCCCGCCCTGCCTGAAGGCCTGTCCGGCGCATACCGACTGCCAGGGCTATGTGGGCTTAATCGCCAACGGCGAATATGAAGCGGCGCGGGCCCTGATCGAGGAGCAGATTCCCTTGCCGGGCAGCATCGGCATGATCTGCCCCCATCCCTGTGAGGAAGCCTGCCGCCGCCATTTGGTGGATGAACCCATCAATATCGCGGCTTTGAAGGTGTTTGCCGCCCATCAGGCTCCGGACTGGATGCCGGGCTGCTCCGCCGCCAGCGGCAAAAAGGTCGGCATTATCGGCGCCGGACCGGCGGGACTTACCGCCGCCTATTTCCTGCGCCGCGCCGGCCACGCGGTCACCATTTATGAAGCCATGCCCGAAGCGGGCGGAATGCTGCGCTATGGCATCCCCGAATACCGGCTTCCGCGCAACCTGCTCAAGCAGGAGGTCGAGCGCATTTGCCGCCTGGGCGTAGAGATCAAAACCGATTGCAAAATCGGCCGTGATATCGAGCTCAATGACATTATCTCAAGCTATGACGCCGTATTTTTGGGCATTGGCGCCTGGCGTTACAGCCGCATCGGCTGTGCGGGCGAGGATATGGAAGGGGTGCTGGGAGGCATCGACTTCCTGCGCGCCGCCGCCATGCATCAGGCCCCGGATATTGGCCGGCGGGTAGCGGTGCTGGGCGGAGGCAATACGGCTATGGATGCCGCCCGTACCGCGGTACGGCTGGGCGCGGAACAGGTCATGGTGCTCTATCGCCGCACCCGCGCCGAAATGCCGGCCGAGCCGCTGGAAATCGTGGAGGCCGAGGAAGATGGCGTTATCTTTAAATTCCTGGTAGCGCCGGACGAAATTATCGGTGAAAATGGACGCGCCAAAATAATACGCGTACAGCAAATGCGGTTGGGCGAACCCGACAGCAGCGGCCGCCGCCGCCCCGAACCGGTGGAGGGCGCTTACCAAGAGATTGAAATCGACACCATCATCGCCGCCATCGGTCAGCAGGTGGATATGTCCGGGCTTACCGGCATTGAGGCCAGCCGCTGGAAGAGCATTGGGGCGGACGATATCACTTTGGCGACTAATATCCCGGGCGTTTTTGCCGGCGGCGACGGAGTGACCGGCCCCGGCATCGCGGTGGAAGCGGTAGCCCAGGGTAAACAGGCCGCCCTGTCCATGATGGCCTATCTCAACGGTGAAGCCTTTGCTCCCGCCCCCGATTTGGCGCTGGAGCGCACCATCACCGCCGAGCAACTGAGCGGGGTGCCCAAGGCCGAAAGACTTGGCCCTTCCCGCGCACCGGCCGCGGAGCGCGCCGCCACTTTTGCCAACTATGTGGGGATAATGACGCCGGAGCAAGCACAAAACGAGGCCCGGCGTTGTCTGGAATGCGGCTGTCAGGATTACTTCGACTGCAAGCTGATTGAATGCGCCCATCGTTATGAATTGCAAGCGGTTGACATCGAGGGCGCGAAACATCACGGGCAAAGCGCGGATCGCCATCCCTTCGTACTGCGGGAACCCGCCAAATGTATTTTATGCGGGATGTGTGTGCGCGTGTGCGAAGAAGTGGCGGGCCTGGGAGCTATCGGCTTAGTGGGCCGCGGCTTTGACACCCGGGTGGAAGCCGAGCCGGGCCTGACTCTGGAATCCGGCAGTTGCAATTTCTGTGGATTATGCATATCCATCTGCCCCACCGGAGCGCTGATGGGTAAATACCCGGTTGCCAAACGGACGCCGCTGGCATTGGATGAAACCGGTTTAACGTGTAAGGAATGCGGCCAACGGGAGTGCGAGCTCATCGTGCGGCGCAAGGGCAATACCATTTTTGATGTCACACCAGGCAGCACCGGTTATATCTGTGCCCAGGGACGGGATTTCGCGCTGTATTCCGCCGCTAAGCATTAACACAGATATGGCCATAACCACCCCCCAAAAAATGGGGCCCGCCTTGAAAGGCGGGCCCCATTTTACTTGTTATAATGATGTCAATTGGTAACTATACTATATCCAGTCCATTTCCAGACGGTTGCTGCGTCTCCAGATCTTGCGCTCTTCCGCGATTTTGATCAGCTCATCGCGGAAATCGGGATGAGCGATATTGATGAGCTGTTCGGCGCGGGACCAGGTGGCGGCCGTCTTTAAGCGGGCGATGCCGTACTCGGTCACGATATAGGTGGGAAGCTGGCGCGGTACGGTAGTGATGCTGCCGGGCTCAAAGTGGGGAACAATCTGCGATACCACGGTGCCGTCCTTTTTGGTTCGGGTAGAAGGCAGGCAAATAAAGCTGCGGCCGCCGCGGGACCAATGGGCTCCCAATACGAATTCGGTCATGCCGCCGTTGCCGGAAACCTGCTTGGGGCCGATACTTTCGGCATTTACCTGTCCGTAGATATCCACTTGCAAAGCAGAATTGATGGAGACCAGGTTATCGATCTGAGACAGCACAATAGGATGGTTGACCGAACCCACGTCGCAGGCGGCCAGATTGGGATTGTTATCTACCCAGTCATAAAGTTCCTTCTGTCCCAGAGCAAAGGTATAGGTAATCTTGCCGGGGTGGAATTTCTTCTTAATACCGTTCATGCGGCCGGCTTCAAACATCTTCTTATAAGCGTCGACCAGCATTTCCGTCCAACCGCCCAGATTTTTAAGATCGGTGTCGCTGATCAATTGGCCCAGCACATTGGGCAGGCCGCCGATACCGAGCTGGATGGTCTGTCCGTCCCGCAGGAAGGGCATAATTTGTTCGGCAATTTTTTTATCGGTCTCGGTCGCTTCCACCGGAGCCAATTCAAACAGCGGCGTGTTCTCACCTTCCACTATATATTTGACCTGTGAGATATGAATCCTTTCGTTTACTCCGCCCAAACCGACGGGAATCGAATTGTTAACTTCCACAATACAATTATCCGACATAACTGCCTGATCATAACAACAGGAATTATGACAACCCCAGTTGAAATAACCGAATTCATCCATCGGGCATACCTGGACCATAAAGGCGCGGCGGGTCTTGGAACCAACGCGGCCCGGATCCTCCAAACCGTCCAATAAATAGGATGAAGATTCGCCATACATGGTGGGCTGATAATAGCAATTTAACGTCTTGTCCGCCAGGATGCGGGAAAGGGCATTAAAATGCTGGTCATGGTAAGTAAAAGTTTCGCCCAGAGGGTCCTTTAAAACTACTTCCGGTACCGGCGGTACGGTCACGGCCCCCATCACCACTACGTTCTTCAATTCTTCCTTGCGTTTGGCCAGCGCAATATCAAGTTGAATGGGTTTTCCGTTGAACATAGCATAGTCGATGTAATCGCCATCTTGAATGATTTTTACGGCCTCGTCCGCACTGACCAGTTTCTCCTTGTACATCGCCCAAAAATCTCTTGCCATTGTCATTCCTCCTGTAAAAATATTTTTTTTACTTTCATTATTATATAGTAAGAAAACATGAATGCCAATACCTTTTTTAAAAAAAGCAGGTTTTTTTATGTTTTTTTATAACTAAACGCACAATGAAAC
>JAUNBV010000172.1 GCA_030526885.1 Syntrophomonadaceae bacterium | reverse complement strand
ATTCCTTCAGGATGCCGAGCCGAGGATACTATTACATAGTCCCCTTCCTTGACGCCGATCTTAGCGCCCAGGTTCTTGCTGAATTCAGCAAAGGGTTCAGGCATAACTTCGTTCAGCCAGGGGATATTACGGGTAATACCGCCGGCGCAGAAGTGCTCTACCACGCCGTAGGTGGTAAGAACATAGGGATAATCCTTGGGATCGCCGAATACGGTGCTGACGATCGGCGCTACCGGGTTGTTCTGCACATTGGGATGCAGCGCGTTAGCGGTAGGACTTTCGATCGGCTCATAGAGCTCCGGCATCGGTCCGTCGGAACAGGTACCTGCGTTACGGGTCGGCATTTCCGCTCCCGGAGCCCCGCTGGTATACTTCGCGGCAAACAGGCGGCCAACGCCTTCGGGATTCATGCGGAACACCATAGCTCCGGCCGGAGTATCAGGTGACGCGGTCTGGCTGGACATATCGGCGCCGTCATTTCCGGTCCAGGTACCGGCGGCGGCATCCCACCAAACCAGTGCGGCTTTATCATCCCGGGGCTTGCCGGCCACGTCGCAGGAAGCCCGGTTATACAGCACGCGGATATTGCCCGGCCAGGAGAAGGACCAACCGCGATGCAGGCCCAGGCCGGAAGGATCGGAGTTATCACGGCGCGCGGCCAGGTTGCCGTTACCGGTTACGCCGGCATAGACCCAGCAGCCGGTGGAAACGGTGCCGATGGGGGCGTTCAGGTATTCGCCCAGCGTGGCGGTCAGCTTGCCGGTGTTGTCGTTGTAGCCGTTGAGTTCCTGCAATACCAGCAAGGGGCTGGGTTCATGAGCATAATGCGGGTCGCCGGGGACATAATAATCCCAGTTGGCCTTCAAAATAGGCTGGTCTTTGGCGGCGGTGCTGCCCTGATAGAGATCACGCATCTTCTGGAACAGTTTATCCAAAATGTCCAGATCGGGAATGGTATTGGCATACGGCTTGATGGCCGCATCCTTCCACTGAATCCAGCGCCCGGAGTTAGTCATGGTACCGGCTTTTTCATAAACGAAAGCGGCCGGCAGGAAGAATACCTCGGTCTGAATCTCAGCCGGATTGGCTTCCGGCGCACGCCAGAACTGAGCGGTCTCCACCTCGAAGATATCGGCTACCACTACCATATCCAGCTTGGACATGGAGGGAACCACCATTTTACGGTCGGGAATGGATACCACCGAATTGGAACCGAAGTTGAGCAATACTTTGAACTGGTCGCCCATGCGGCTCCACATCTGCACAAAGGTAGGCCGGTTCTTGGGATTGACCTTGGGCAGCCATTCATAGCCGTAGTCATTTTCGGCGGTGGCGTTGGTTCCGAACCACGCTTTAAGCTGGGCTACCAGCGGCCGGTACTGAACTGCGCCATTCTTTTGCGCAAAATCGTTCAGGGTCGGCTCAGCGTTGGAGGGATAAGGAATATATCCCGGCAGATTGGTGATAAGGTTGGCCATATCGGTCGAACCCTGCACATTAGGCTCACCGCGCAGCGCTTCGATGCCGGCGCCGGCTTTGCCGACATTGCCCAGCAGCAGCTGGATGATGCCGTAGCAGCGAATGCCCTGCACGCCGGTGGTGTGCTGGGTCATGCCCAAAGCGTAAAGGATGTTGCCGGGACGGTTGGCGCAGAAGGTGTCGGCAATCAGTTTGATGGTATCGACCGGAATGCCGGAAATAGCGGAACCTACCTCCAAGGTATAACGGGAATAATGTTCCTTGAGCTTCATGAAAGCGCAATCGGGGTCATCCAGGCTGGTGGCCTTGATGGGAACATTGTTCTCATCCAACTGATAGCTCCAACTAGCCATGTTGTATGACTTGTTTTCCTCGTTATAGCCGGAAAAGAGGCCGTCCTCAAATTTGTAATCCTTGCTGATCTTGAGCAAAGCGTTGGTGTGGTCCAGAACAAACTCCTCATCGTAAAGCTTGTTTTCGATGATATAGTTGATTATGGAGCCCAGATAAGCCACATCGGTACCGGGACGGATCTGAGCAAAAATGTCGGCCTGGGATGCGGTGCGGGTAAAACGCGGATCCACCACGATTACCTTCGCGCCTTTGGCCCGCGCCCGATTGATCCACCGCATAGCGATAGGATGACACTCGGCGCAGTTGCTGCCCGCAATCAAAAAGCTCTTGGAGTTCTGCATATCGGTCCAGGAATTCGTCATCGCGCCGCGACCAAATGTAGGTGACAAACTAGCCACCGTGGGGGCGTGTCAGATACGGGCCTGGTGTTCGTTATAAGGACTTCCTATCAAACGAGAGAACTTGGAGATAAGGTAGGATTCCTCGTTATCGACCTCAGCGGAACCTAATACTGCGATTCCCTCCGCCCGGTTTACGGGCACTTGAGCGGTTACACCGTTAACGGTGACTTCCTCGGTGCTAACCCAGGTCTCATCACGGACCTCTTTCAGTTTTTTGGCAATGCGCTCAATAGCCTCATCCCAAGTGATATCCTGCCATTCGCTGGCTCCCGGCGCGCGGTATTTCGGACCCGTCGGGCGATGCGTATGAGGCGAACCGTCCTTAGGTGCGGCTACGCTGGCCAAGCCGGCGGCTTTTGGACAAAGCGTTCCTTCGTTGGTGGGATTGTCCGGATCTCCGTCAAGATGAATCAGGACGCCATCCTTGACATGCAGGAGTAATCCGCATCCACCCGAGCAGAAATGGCAGATACTGGGTATACGAGTGCAGCCTTCGAGCTTCAGTTCGTACCCTTGGGCTTTCGCGATCGCCGCGTCAAATCCTAAGCCACTCGCCATTGTTGCGGCTATAGACAGACCGGAAATCTTTAGAAAACCACGACGTGTTACTCTAATCATCCAATCTTCTCCTTCCCATTATTCGGGGGCGCTTA
>JAUNBV010000171.1 GCA_030526885.1 Syntrophomonadaceae bacterium | reverse complement strand
GCGATTTTTGTTAAGCGTTTCGGGTACGGGCCGTTTAGGCGGTAATCACTGGGTTTAGGTGCTAAGGACATTCTTTTTTCGTGTGCTGGATAATCACTTTTTTTGCTGAATGGTCATTTTTTGTTAAGTGCCCGGTCGGGTTTGTTAAGTGGATGATATCGCTTGCTCCTGCGCGCGCTCCGCTCTCTACAATGTCTCCGCGCTCTCCCTTCCGCGCTTCTTGCTCCTCGCCCTCCGACCAACTCATGGATAGATATTTCCTCCCAATCAACCCCTGTTTCTCCACATACTCCCCGCTCGCGCTCCCGCTCCGGGCCGCAAAGATCAAGACGCGCACGGCTTATAAGTAGTATATGAGCTGCCGGGAGGCCCGGTGCCTGCTACGACGGGGCCAAAGAAGCTTTTAAAGGCCGGAGGCGGCTCCATTAATGCGGGCCCTTGATGCTGTGGTCCGTCCCCTATGCCGATATGGGTAAAAAGCGCCTTAAAACCATGTTTTAAGGCGCTTTTGGAGCCACTGAGCGGACTCGAACCGCTGACCTGCTGATTACGAATCAGCTGCTCTACCAACTGAGCTACAGTGGCATGTATGAGAAAGCGGGGATGCCGCTTTCTGTTTAGTTTATCGCCGGGAACGCTTCGAACCATTCTTGGCCTTTGCGGCTCGGCCTGCCCCATCTGCAATCAGGACCTGCTGATTACAAATCAGCTGCTCTACCTCTGAGCCACATCGGCATATGACTGATTAATTATACCCGCACCGCGGGGATGGGGCAAGGGATAATTACTTGCCCTTTTTTACTACATACTCCTTCAGCTTTTTGGCCAACTCGCGCTGCACGGTAGCCGACAGCTTTTTATCTTTCAGCGCGTCGGCGTCGGGATAGGCGCCCTCCTTGTTCTTGCGCACCATGACTTCTTTATCAAAGAGGACCTGTTCGTCCCTGGTCACCTTCACCTGCACGCGGTAATCCTTGGTGCCGGCAATAAAATGCCCTTTCAGCGGCACTCCCTCGATAATGCGAAAATGATAGTCGATCATGCGCCGATAACCTCCTGCCATCGAAATTGCTGATAATTTTTTATTCTGCGTAATCGTTTTTTTTCCTGCCTGCTAAGCCGATGCCGGCTCATCGTTTATCCCGGTGGCGGAGGCGCTGGTGGCGAAAGCCGACAATTACCCACAGCAGAATCAGGAAAGACAGGCCAAAGCCTATATGGGCCCACACCTCCCAGCCGTTGACCAGCAGATAACAGGATAAGCCGAAAATGATGCCGTAAAACACCACCCGGCTCAATTGATTCAAGGCCCGGGTCTGATGATTGATGGCGGCCACCAGCGGTTGTTGCTGCACCGTCACATTCAACCGGCCCTGCTCCATCATGGTGAGCACGCGTTTGAGCTGGCCGGGCAGCAGCGCGGCCGTAGACAGCCATTCGGAGCCTTCCTCCGCCAGGCGTTTCAGCAGCATGGGCCTTTCCTTTTTCACCATGCGCTCAAACCACGGGCGCACGCTTTCGATGAAATTTATATCGGGGTCGAGTTCCACGCCGATGCCCAAAAGAATGCTTCCGGCGCGGCCGATAAACACATAGTTGTCGGGAATCTGGAAGGGCTGTTCATAAACCAGCTCCTCGATGTCGAGCATCAGCCTTTGGGACGCCTGATTATCGGGCATATCGCGGGACGCCATGAATATATCGATCATGGCCTGCAAAAGGCGTCCGATGAGTTTCACGTCGGCAAAGGGGCGCAGAAAACCCATTACTTTCAGTTGTTCGGCCGCCGCCACATAGTCCTGTTTCAGGATGATAAGGCAAAACTCCATCATCTGCTCCCGGCGCAGCGGGTTGATATGCCCCACCATGCCGAAATCCAGCAGCACCAGGTTGCCCTCCGGGCTGACCAACAGATTGCCGGGGTGGGGGTCGGCGTGATAGAAACCGTCGATCAGGATTTGCTGGCAGTATATATTCATAATCAACTGCGCGAGCTTTTTGCGGTCCGCGCCCAGCGCGTCTATGGCCTTGATGTCGCTTATCTTTACCCCCTCCATATACTGCATGGTGAGTACGCGCTGACGGCTGTACTCCCAGTAGATGGTGGGGAAACGCAGCTCGGGCCAGTTGGACAGGGTATGGGCCAGTTGTTCCGCGTTTTTGCCCTCCTGCCGGTAATCCAGCTCATCCATCACGGTGGTGTAGAACTCCTGATAGATCAGGTCCAGGTCGAAAACTTCCCCCCAGCGGGTCTTGCGCTGAAGATAGCGCAGGACGATGCGTATTACGCGCAGGTCGATATGGGTGAGGTGTTCGATGCCGGGGCGCAATATCTTGATGGCCACGCGGGTGCCGTCGTGCAGCCGCCCTTCATGTACCTGTCCCAGCGAAGCCGCCGCCAAGGCGTTTTGATCGATCCAAGCGAACACTTCCGCCGCCGGGCGGCCAAATTCGCTGATAAAAACCGGCTCCATCTTGGCAAAAGGCACCGCCTGCACCTCATCCTGCAAACCGGCCAATTCCTTTACCACCACGGCGGGAAATATATCCACGCGGGTGCTGAAAAACTGCCCCAGCTTAATGGTTATGCCGCCCATCTCGATGGCCATGTCGCGGTAACGGCGGGCGTACTTCACGGAAAGCTCCTCCCCGCGCCGGCGCAGCCATTCGCGGTCATGCCACAGCCGCTGCTGGTGCAGCCACATGAACGAGATGACGATGCGCACAAAAAACGTCACCAACCGGCGAAACCGGCGGCCTCCGGTAAGAGTGCTCCCCATGCGCGCACCACCTCCTTTGTATTAGGGGTCAGGATTCAGGGGGCAGGGGGCAGGAGTGCTTTGCGCCCCTAGGCCCCTAATTCGCTATCCGCTGCGGGCGCTCCGTGCCCGCCCCTGACCCCTGACC
>JAUNBV010000170.1 GCA_030526885.1 Syntrophomonadaceae bacterium | reverse complement strand
AAACGGAAGGCGGCCTGCGCTATTTGATAGCGGCGGGCTGCCTTAGCCAGTTGCACGGACAGGAACTGCTGGACGAACTGCCGGAGTTGGACGCGGTGGTGGGCGTGGCGCATTTTACCGATATGGTAAGCATCGTGGAGGCGGTGGAGCGGGGCGAGCGCGTGTGCCGCGGGGGACCTGCTCCCGTCATGTTCACGGAAAAAGGCCCCCGCGTGGTCAGCACCCCGCCGGGCAGCGCTTATTTGAAGATTGCCGACGGGTGCGACAACCGCTGCTCATACTGCGCCATCCCGGACATTCGCGGTCGCCTGCGCTCCCGTCCGGTGCAGGAACTGTACCAAGAAGCGGCGGAGCTGGTCAAAAAGCACGGGATACGTGAGCTCACCGTAATCGCGCAGGACAGCGCGCGCTATGGGCATGACCTGGGCGGGCAGGACTTGCTGCCGGAACTGCTGGCCGCCCTGGACGCGGTTGACGGGCTGGAATGGGTGCGCCTGATGTATCTGCACCCGGCGCACATGAATGACGCCATCATTGAGGCTATTGCCGCCAGCGCTAAAACCGTGGCCTATCTGGATATACCGATCCAGCACGCCTCCGACCGCATTCTAAACAGCATGAACCGCCGCCATGACCGGGCGGCCATGGCGCGGCTGTTTGCCCATCTGCGCAGCGCCATTCCCGATGTGGCGCTGCGCACTACCGTGATGGTGGGCTTTCCCGGCGAGACCGACGACGATTTCAGGATATTATGTGATTTTATTGCGGAAACTCAATTTGACTGGCTGGGAGCTTTTGTATATAATCCCCAGCAGAACACTCCGGCGGCAGCCTTAAGCGGCGCGGTACCGGACGACGTAAAAGCCATGCGGCTGGACACGGTGATGCAAATGCAGCGGGAGATCACCCGGCAGCGCAATCTGACCCGCGTGGGTCGGTCGGAAAAAATACTGGTCAGCTCCCGCATTTCGCGCAACCTGTACAGCGGCCGCTCCTGTTTTCAGGCGCCGGAGGTGGACGGCCTGAGCCTGGTCCGCACTCCCCGCCAGCTAAAAACCGGCGAGTTTGTCGAGGTAGTATATGAGGCGCTGCGCGATTACGACTTGATAGGAGATTTGGTGGAATGAATATCCCCAACGCCCTGACCATATTCCGTATAATCCTGATCCCGGTGTTTGTGGTGATACTGTTGCTGCGGGTGGCGCACGGGGACCTCATCGCCGCCATTATCTTTGCCACCGCCGCCATCACCGACAGTTTGGACGGCTATCTGGCCCGCAAATGGAAGCAGGTGACGGCGCTGGGCATCATTTTAGACCCGCTGGCCGACAAGCTGCTGATCACCGCCGCCCTGATATGTCTGGTGGAGTTGGGGCGTATCCCCGGCTGGATCGCCATCGTCATCATCGGCCGCGAATTTGCCGTCACCGGCCTGCGCCTGGTGCGAGCCGAGCAGGGACAGCTCATCCCCGCCAGCAAGCTGGGCAAACTAAAGACCGTCACCCAAATCGTGGCGGTATTCTTTGTCATTCTGCCCGGCCTCTACAACTGGCTGACCCCCCTGCCGCTAGGTGATTGGGCCATGTATGTTGCCGTAGCTATCACATTAATATCCGGAGCTGAATACTTTGTAAAAGCCGACCAAAAACATCCTGCCTCCCCCGGCGCCAAAGCGGGACATGACGATTGAGCTGGGGAAGGGGATAGCGGAGTGCGGGTCAAAGAAGACGGGAGAGTTAGCCAAGGAATAGGGGAGTTAAGATAGGAGAGAGGAGCATCCGCTTAACAAAAAAACGGCCACTTAACAAGAAATGACCATTCAGGCCACAATTACCGACCACTCACCGTGCCCCCAAAGAATGTCCCGCCGTACGGAAAGCCCGTTTTTATCGAGTAAAAAGCCTGACCGCGAAATCGCTTAGTAATGATCGCCCGCCACTTAACAAAACATGAGCATTCCCTGTAAAAATGCGGGTTAGAGCCACGAACAAGCCCACCAACCTTTAAAACCCCTTCATTGCCATCATTCCCTTGGCCATCGGATCGGCCGTGAAAGGAGAACATCATGAAAAAGAAGCTTCTGATTATAACTTGCATAGTGGCATTCTTGGTCATAATAGACGTGGCAATCAATATATTTGCATTTCTGGAATTACGGGAAATGACGTCATTACCACAAGATCCCGCTGGATATGACATAACGGTGGGGAATTATTCGTCAGGAGAAAAAATTAATTTAGATGATGTTTCGACCAAAGAAAAGATTGTTAATGGCATAAGGCAAATTAAGTACGCCGGCTTGTATACGGGACGATCGTTCGGTACACCTGATGATCAAGCATTCTATATTATTATTTCATTTTCATCGCGAGACCCAAATGCGGTTTCACATGATGTTTTTGAGATAGCGAAGTCTCAAACGCTATCTAGGGCAAAGGGAGGCGTTTTTGATTATTCAATTAAAAACTATGATGACCTATATGAAACCGTAAAAGATGTCTTTGATTAAATATTTGCTGAGCGAGAGCGGCAGGGAGACCAGGCTGACGGTTTGCCCGTGTGGCCTTGTCTCCCTTTTTACGGCCTATAATTAGTTGTTAACCGACCGCCCTGCTTGAAGCTGAAAAATTACGCCCCGCGGGCAGGAAAGGTGAGCACGCTTCGCCGCAGCGGAATATAATAAATACCAGGCGGCGTCCGGCAAATGAGTAAGAGGAGGATGATTATGGCTGTCACCGGGTATGGAAACGATTTTGGGCATGACTATGGCCGGCTCCTGAGCGATATGTTTACTAAGGAGGGGATGGGGCCACTTAACAAAAACCACCGGGCACTTAACAAAAAAAGACCGTTCGGCTTACAATAAGTGACCAATCACCGTACGAAAAAAGACTGTCCCGATGCGCCCAA
>JAUNBV010000169.1 GCA_030526885.1 Syntrophomonadaceae bacterium | reverse complement strand
GATGCGCTCAACAATGCTTTGCTCCGAAACCCCAAGCCTTGCTGCCAGTTCCACATAGGGATGGGTACTAAGGGGCAGGTCGCTCTGTAAAAAAACGTATATTTCCTCATCCAGCCTCGATAATTGGGCCATTATTCCCTCCCCTCCCCCTCAAAAGCAAAGGCCACGCGGATTTTATACAGCTTGAGCGCGGGCAGGCACAGCACTTTACAATCCAGTTCCCTCTCCCACTCCGCGATTTGAGCATGCAATTCTTCCTCCGAGCGCGTGGTCAGCGTAAACCACAGATTATACTCATGGTCGCGCTGATAATTATGCGTCACTCCGGGATGCGGGTTTATCAGTGCCGCCGCCGCTGCCAACCGCTCCTCGGGCAGCCGCGCGGCGCACAAACAGGCGTGATACCCGATTTTACGTGAATCCATAACCCCGCCGATGCGGCGGATAATCCCGTCTGCCTTCAGACGCCGTATACGGAGGAACAATTCTTGTTCACCGATACCCAACTCGTCCGCCATATCCAGCCAGGGAGTGGCGCTGAGCGGGAATTTTTCCTGCATCAGGTTCAGCAGCTTCCGGTCAATCTTATCCATCGGACTGCCGCTCCGCTATCTCCCGGGGCTTATACAGGCACCAGGTGTCGCCGGCCATATAATCCCCGTGGTAATACATGGCCCGGGCTCGGCAGCCGCCGCATTTCAGGCGGTAATCACAATAACCGCACTTTCCGCTGTACTCCAGGGTGCGCAGGCGTTTAAAAACCGGATTATCCGCCCAGATTTCATGAAACGGGGTTTCCCGCACATTGCCGATCGGCATATCCATATAGGCGCAGGGCTGGACATCGCCGCGGGGGCTGATAATGCAATAGCTCACCCCGGCCAGGCAGCCCTTGGAAAATCTCATCTGCATCCCCTTTTTATCCGCCGCGCGCATGAACTGAGGCGCGCAGGTAGGCTTTAATTCAATATCGACCAGTTTCTGCTTTTCCAGCACCCGGGAGATAGTCTTTTCGTATTCGGCTACCTTCAGGGCTTCATCCTCGATATTAAGCGCCCGTCCGGTGGGGACCAGAAAAAAGATATGGTGCGCCATGGCGCCGATCTCGACCGCGAAATCGGTAATGGCTTCCAGCTCGGAATTATTCCAGTCCATGACCGTGGTGTGTAATTGAAACGGTACCCCGGCGGTCTTTAAATTCTCAATGCCGGCCAGCGTGCGGTCAAAAGTATTTTCCAGCTTGCGGAAAGCATCATTTTTAGCCGGGTCCAAACTGTCCAGGCTGATGCCCGCCGCCATAAATCCGGCTTCTTTTAAGCCCCTAGCCGCTTCCGGGGTGATGAGGGTGCCGTTGCTGCCCAGCACCGGGCGCAGCCCGCAGGAGGTGGCATAAGCCCCCAGCTCATAAATATCGGGCCGCATCATCGGCTCGCCGCCGCTGAATATCATTATAAAAAATCCCGCCTGCTTGATCTCTGTAATCAACTTTTTGGCTTCGGCGGTAGTGAGTTCGTCGCTTAAGCGGTCCTGGGCGTCCCGATAGCAATGATCGCAGTACATATTGCATTGATTGGTAGTATTCCAGGAAATCAGCATGAATTAGTCCTCTCCTCAAGCTTGGCCGATGTGGCGCAAATTTTTGGCGGCGTCTTTAGCAAAATAAGTGATGATGAGGTCCGCGCCCGCCCGTTTCATGGACAACAGCGTTTCCATCATCACCGCAGTCTCATCCAGCCAACCCTTTTCTGCCGCGGCTTTAATCATGGCATATTCCCCGCTCACGTTATAGGCCGCCACCGGCAGCCAGAATTCTTCCTTCACCGCCGCGATGACATCCAGATAGGCCAGCGCCGGCTTGACCATGACGATATCGGCCCCTTCAAGGATATCCTGCTCCACTTCCCGCAGCGCTTCACGGATATTGGCCGCATCCATCTGATAACTGCGCCGGTTGCCGCTTTTGGGCGCACATTCAGCGGCTTCACGAAAGGGCCCGTAGAATGAAGAGGCATACTTGGCGGCATAGGACATTATGACCGCTTGGGTAAAGCCATTCTCATCCAGCGCCTGCCGGATGCAGCCCACCCGCCCGTCCATCATATCGGACGGCGCGACTATATCGGCTCCGGCCCGGGCATGGGAAACGGCCTGCCGGGCCAAAATTTCTAACGTGCTGTCGTTTTCCACCGTTCCGTCCGGCAGCAATACCCCGCAGTGCCCGTGGGTGGTATACTCGCATAAGCATACATCGGTGATTACCACCAAGTCGGGATGGCTATCCTTCAGGCAGCGCACCGCCTCCTGCACCGGTCCATGCTCATCACAGGAAACCTCGCCGCGCTCATCCTTATGCTCCGGCAGGCCGAACAGCAGCACCGCGGGCACGCCCAGAGCTTTTAGCTCCGCCGCCTCAGCGGGCAGTTGGTCCACCGACAATTGATACACTCCCGGCATAGAAGCCACCGCGCGGCGCTGCCCCACGCCGGGGCAGATAAACAGGGGATAGATAAGATCTTCCGAATTTAACTTGGTTTCGCTCAGCATCCGGCGCAGGCTCTCACTGCCGCGCGTTCTTCTCAATCGGGTTATCGGAAACATGGTCGCCCCTTCCTGGGCTCAGCCCAATTCCTGTTCATTCAGATAGCAAGCCGGGTCTTCGGCCCACAGATCGCCATAAGCGGCCCGGGCCCGAATGCGGCAGCCGCCGCAAAGCGTCTTATGCTTGCATTCACCGCATTTGCCGCCGACATGATTGGCTTTCTCGCGCAGCATGACCATCAGGGGATCATCGGAAGTCCAAATCTCTGAAAACGGCTTTTCGCGCACATTGCCCACCGTATAGTCCTGCCAGAATTGACAGGGATGGACATTGCCCTGCGGATCCACGTTGCCAAACTTGGTCCCGGCCGAACAGCCGCCATGCATCTGCAGCAATTCCACAATCTCA
>JAUNBV010000168.1 GCA_030526885.1 Syntrophomonadaceae bacterium | reverse complement strand
GGTGGGCTCGTCCGCCAAAAGCACCGGCGGCTGATTGGCCAGCGCCCGGGCGATGGCTACTCTCTGCATCTGTCCGCCCGACAGCTCGTTGGGGAAATGCCCGGCGCGGTCGGCCAGCCCCACCCGTTCCAGCAGTTCCTGCGCCCGCTGCTCACGTTCCTTAGCCGAACGGCGCGCATAAATCATGGGCAGGGTCACATTTTTCAGGGCCGTGGTGCGGGGAATGAGATTATAGGATTGAAACACAAACCCCAGCTTGCGGTTGCGGATCTGGGATAAACGGTCGCGGTCATGGCGGGATACATCATCGCCTTCCAAAAAATACTGCCCCGAGCTGGGTCGGTCAAGGCAGCCCAGAATATTCATCAGGGTGGACTTGCCGGAGCCGGAATGCCCCATTATGGATACAAACTCGCCCGCGTGGACCAGTAAATTTACATTATCCAGGGCCTTTACCTTGATGCGGTCGCCGCTGTCATAGGTTTTATTCAGCTCCTGTACCCGAATCATTTCGCTCATTGTATCATCTCCGCCACTGCCGCCATGCCCTCGGTCAGTTCCAGCGTGGGCCCCAACACGATGCTATCACCGGCTTTCAGCTCATCGCTGATTACCGCCACCTCCAGATCGTTTTCCAGCCCCAGGGTGACCGGGACAAGATGCAGCGTGGAATCAGCTTCTACCCTTATTACCTGATATTGGCCGTTTTCATCTTCCAGCAGGCACTCGATGGGTATGACCAGCGCATTCTCCGTGCGGTCAATTTCAATCTTGGCTTTGGCGGTAATGCCGGCAATCAGCGCCCCTTTACCCCCGTTGACGTCGATTTGAACGGGAATTACCCGCTCATTGCTGTTATTGCCCTTCAGTTCCCCGGTGGGAGAGATGCGGCTCACCACGCCCTCGATGGTTTCGCCTTGCAGGATATCCGCGCTGATGATGGCTTTTTGCCCCACGGCCACCCGGCCAATATCATATTCGCTGACCGACGCGTTCATTTGCAAAGACTCGATGTTTTCCACCACGAACATGGGCTTGTCATCTTCGGTGTCATCGGCGAAACGCCCTACCCTTACGTTGACTCGGGTAACGGTGCCGCCGATGCCGCTGACGATTTGCGTCTCCTGCAAATCCTTTTGCTTGTTCATCAACGTTTGATAAGCCATATCCACCCGTTTCTGTTCGGAAGCGTCCGCCACCGCCTGGCCGTTTTCCACCGTAAAGCCGGATAGGGCGCGCTCCGCGTCGGCCAGGCTGTTTTCCGCCTGCTCCAGCTGATCGCGCGACACGCCTCCCTGCTCGTACAGCGCCAGATTGCGCTCATAAGCCGTTTGGGCACGGGTCAGCTCGCTCCGGGCTTTATCGTAAGTATTTTGGACATCGCGCAGTTGTTCATCATATTGCGCCCGCGCCAGCTCGTAGGCATCCCTGGCGTCGTTTATGTCCTGCTGCAAATCTTCGCTGTCCAGCACCGCCAGCACCTGGCCCGCGGTCACCACATCGCCTTCCTGCACGTTCAGTTCCGCCACCTTATAGTGTAAACGGGAAACTATTTCGATGCTCTCCACCCCTTGCAGCGGCGCTTTTACCGTCAGGCTTTCTTCTATTGTCTTTTGCTCCAAGGGCACCGCAGATACCCTCACCGCCGGTTCGCCCCCGCCGCCCAGCACCAGTGCCGCAACCACCACTACCGCCAATACTGCGCCCCCGATAATCACCTTGCGTTTCATCGGTTTTTTCATGGTCGAATTTCCCCTTCACCATTTAATTCCAAAAGCTCTGGAACCATTATAGCACCTAATTCTTAAGACATTATGAAGAAGTTCTTGCAAAAAAGGATAATCGTTTTATCTACACCACGGGGTGATGTCATAAACAAATGCGGGCCCTAAGGGGGGATAATCCCCTTAGGGCCCGGTTGTGGGTTTTCAGTTTACCGCGCCGCGCCGTGGCGGCGCCGAAGTACATGGGCAGCGGTCACCGGCTTACACCGTCAGCATGAATACCGGTAGGCGGCCCTCGGCTTCAGCGTGGGGATCGACCTCAAAATATTGGGGGTCGTCAAACTCCATCTTGTCCAGCACGTGCTTATAGGCGCGGTTTTTCATCTCCTGCATGTTTTTGCGCGTTTTGTTGAAGGTGCGGGCAAAGGCCACGGCTTCTTCCAGGGTCTTTTCCGCGTTCTCACACGCTTTGAGGATTACGTGGTGCTGTTCCAGTTCGGGGGCGGCAACGCGGTCGCCGGTAAGCAGCATCTTCTGGAAGAAATGATAGGGCATGATGCGCCGCATCCACTCCATCATGGATGGCGCGAACTGGATGCCAAGGTCGATTTCGGGCAGGCAGAAGTAGCCGCGGTCGGCGCGCATAAAACGGAAGTCGCAGGCCCCCGCCAGCATAGCGCCGTTGCCGAAGGCGTGTCCGGTAATGGCGGCAATGGTAGGTATCGGCGCCATGATGAAGGCTTTAAATACCTCGGTGTTCTGATACAGCCAGTCCGTAAATACCGGCCAGTTTTTCTCCGCCAGCGGGCCGGACAGCCATTCCAGATCGACGCCCAGACAAAAGTTCTTGGGATCGCTGGAGGTGAGCACCAGCGCGGTAACCGTCTCATCCGCGATTATTTCGTTATACACTTCCAACATTTTGGCGGACCAGGTCGGATTGTGCCGGTTTTCACCGTTGTTCATCGTCATTATCGCCACGGTCCCATCCTTTTTCCACTCCACTATCGCCATTATTTTCTCCTCCTTAACCATTCTTGTTTTTGGTATCCGTAAACCGTTATCCGGCCCGAATAGATAAATATGAACATAGTATACCATAAAGCAAAAATGCTTGCTGGCAAGGGCATTTTTGCGAAGCCGTCAATGGCACAGGCGCGCGAAGCGCGATTAGGGCGAAGCCCGGAAGACTTGCGCAGCAAGGCTTGCTGTGTCCATTATACCAT
>JAUNBV010000167.1:1010-2981 GCA_030526885.1 Syntrophomonadaceae bacterium | reverse complement strand
GGCGGTCATTCCCGTAAAGGTGACGCTAACAGGCGCTACGCCGCCCTCAACAGCTTCATCTACCTTTACCTTTGTTCTGCAGGGCGCCGCTGGCGCGCCTATGCCCGCCAGTGATACCATCACCATCGATGGTACGGGTTCCGGCAGGTTTGGCCCCATAGCTTACACAGTGCCAAATACCTACAGCTATACGCTGTATCAGGTGGGCGGCAGTGTAAACGGCTATACCTACGATGCCACAGCGTATGATGTTAAGGTGTATATCACCAGCGATAATGCAGGCAATTTGAGCTCCACAGTGTGGCTGTACAAGCAGGGTACCAGCACCAAGCAAAATACAGCAGAGTTTGCGAATAGATATCAGGTGAAAACGGACATCCCCAAGACCGGCTACGATAACGATGCACAAGATTATGTGGATAATGCATTTGCATGGCTAAAGGATCTGCTATGATCATTGCGGCGTGCTATGCTCAGGGGGCGGCTTGGCGCCGCTCCTGACTTTTTCTTAAGCATCCTGCAAGTATAAAGGGGTACCAAGCGCGATATGGAGAGTGAACGCAAGTGAAAAAGCACCGATTTCGCATCAAATGGGGCTGGGTGATAGCCCTAAGCTGTACGGCGGCCTTAGCGGCAGTTGTGTGGTATTTTGCCCCTAACTGGCTGGACGGCTGGAAGGCGCAAAGGGTGGTTGAGCAGATGGATGGGCTGTATGTGCCCTCTGCCAGAAAAGCCGAGCTTTCAACTGCAACGCCCATGCCCACGGTGATACAAACACCGCCGCCTACAGAAGAGCCAAGCCCCACACCTACTAAGGACAAGCGTACAGAGGCTACGCCGGAGCCAACCGAAACGCCGATCCCTGCACCCACGCCCATGCCTACCGTGCCGCCAGTGCAGGAAGATTTTTTGGACATGTATGAGAAAAACGCACACATCATTGGATGGCTCAACTGTGGGGAAAAGATCAGCTATCCTGTGGTGCAAAGCGATAACGACTATTACCTGCATCACGATTTTTTCGGCAGACGGGATAACAACGGTACTATTTTTCTAAACGCAAACAACACCCTTTGGCCCGCAGACGATGTGCTGCTGATCCATGGACATAACATGACCAGCGGCGCGATGTTTGGCAGGCTGTACCACTACCGGGATGAAGCGTATATGCGTGAGTATCCCATTGTGACCTTCCGCACCATCTACGATGCGCAGGACGTGTATTACGTTCCCATTGCTGCCTTTGACGCAAGCATGGTGCGGGGAGCCAAAGGGTATTTCGATATAACTCAGATCAGGTTTCCAGATGACGATGAGCTGGAAGCGTTAGCCGCAAGTGCCCCAGAACCGGAAGCAACGCTTGAAGTTGCCATGACCGTTCGCCAAAGCACCGCATTTCAGACATATTTGGACGATATCCTGGCGCTGTCCCGTTGGGAATCGCCTGCGGATGTGAATGTAGACGATCAACTTTTGATGCTGGTCACCTGTAGCTATTATCACGAAAATGGCCGTTTGATGCTGGTGTGCCGCAAGCTGCGTCAGGATGAAACGCCAGAGCAGATGACCGAGCTGTTTATGCCTGCCGCGGAGTGAAACCGTTCGCCTGACAGAACCCGGCGAATGATAAGCTGTTTAATGCAAAGGATAGGCGATGCAGATGAAAACCTTTGGCCTAGTTGTGCTGATCGTGTTGATATTAACACCCTCTTGGGGTTTTGCCCGATCTGACGTCACTTTGGGTATAGAGCCGCTGTACCAGACGGACTATACAGATACGCTGTGTACCTATGAAGGGGAGGAAAAGTCGGTCAAGACCTCTGGCTGCGGCGCAGTTTGTCTTTCTATGGCCATGGGATACCTAGATTCCACAGTGGAGCAAACGCCGGAAACGCTGTTCTTGTGGGCATGCGATAGCGATCTATACCATGGCAATGGCTTGGGGTATAGTGCGCTGGTGTCTATATTGCA
>JAUNBV010000167.1:0-1000 GCA_030526885.1 Syntrophomonadaceae bacterium | reverse complement strand
AAGCCTATGGCTTTGAGGGGGCGTGGATCGGAGAGCGCCCTAAACAGCTTCGACAGGAGCTAAAGGAGGGACATCCCGTAATAGCTACTATGGGGCCAGGAACCTTTACATCCAATGGCCATTATATCCTCATTTACGGTATCGACCCTTATGATCGGGTGCGGGTGATAGACCCGAACAGCAAGTCGAAATCCCTTAAGCTGTACCCATTGCAGACCATTTTTGATGAGAACGCAGGAAGTCATGCTTTTCTCATATGCAGCTTGCAGGAGGACATTTCTGAACGTTGATCAGGCTAAGCCGGGTCACCTGTACAAAGGAGGACAGAACAATGGAACTATTGGAAACATTGGCGTACCGATGCGGGTGTGATTTTTTATCAGATCTGAATTTCCGATGCCTAAAAAAAGACTTTCCTCCTTTATTGCCGCATATTGTCAGGCATCTGCTCGTGGAAAAATGGAACTGTGAAGAGTGGCGGGACGCGGTGCACTATATAACGGGTGAGAAGATACAAAGAGAGAGTCAGGCGGATTATCAGGCCTATCTGCTAAACGACTGGCAAATGGGGCGGCAGCACAGGCCGGGCAGCCGTCCCGAAGTGAAGATGAAATGAGAGTTATTCTACTGTTATGGCTATTGCTGCTTTTTCCCATGCCGGCATGCGCTGCCAACACCCGCAAGGATGTCACGCTGGAAATCTCGATCAGAAGAATTCCAAAGGTATTATCGATATGCTGAAGCTTTCCAATCGCAATCTGGAACAGACGATTTTGATGATCACCCATGATGAAAAGGTTTCGCTGGAAGCTGATTGCTGTGTGGAAGGATTATTTATCCGGATATATAAAGAACAACCTTTCCTCTGGGATCACTATTATTATAGCAGGCTTTATTGCTGCATTATTGCTATCCTTGCCGTGTGGGTTATTCTATAAGGTTTGGGCACATATTTGATAGAAAGTGAGAATCGTATCCAGGAGTACGAAATAAACGAACG
>JAUNBV010000166.1 GCA_030526885.1 Syntrophomonadaceae bacterium | reverse complement strand
CCATAACCCAGTGATTACCGCCTAAACGGCCCGTACCCGAAACGCTTAACAAAAATCGCTATTCCGTTAACAAAATATCGCGAGGCGCCGTTCACAAATACATCATATATAGCTATAGCCGCAGGGGCGCATCGCGCGCCAGGGCGGGCGACCAATGGTCTCCCCTACATTTAGCCAACGTAGAGCCGGAATATCTGTAGGGTGGCGGTACCGGCGCCGGCCGACCAAGCAACCAGGCGATGGAGCCACTTAACAAAAAAACGGCCGCTTAACAAGAAAAGACCATTTAGCATACCATCACTGACCACTCACCGTACGAAAAAAGACTGTCCCAACGCCTCCAAAGCTGGATTTTACCGCTTAAAAAGCCTGACCTTAGAAATCGCTTAGTAATGATCGCTCTTCACTTAACAAAAAGTCAGCATTCGCCGTAAAAACGGGCTTAGAACCACGAACAAGCCGACCAAGCTTTAAAAACACCTACCGCCCATCTCATACTGCCCTTCAAAACGCCCGCGTTTGCCTAGTAAATCCCCTTTAAGGCAGAACCCGTCCCCATCGATCGCCTACCTTTTTGTGCCGCTTGAACCCCCGCCGCCGCGTGCCGTTCATCGCATGGCGCTAAGAAGTTTTCGATAAGGAGACGGCCATGCTATTCGCCGCTTGCCCCGTCCGCCGCATAGCAGTAAAAAACGGATGGGGAAAAGCTGTCAAGCCGTCCGCCATCCGTTTAATATTATCTTATCCGTCATCCGCCGCGCACCGCTGCGCGGACGAACTCAATGCGCCTTGGGTCCGGGCAAAAAAATGGTCGGGATGACAGGATTTGAACCTGCGACCTCCTGGTCCCGAACCAGGCGCTCTACCAAGCTGAGCCACATCCCGCGACGCGCACCATACATGATATCAGCCCGGAAGGGGATAGTCAAGAGTCTTATTCGTAGAGCTTTATCCATTCAGCGCCGGGATAGTAATGGGATAAAATAGCCATGGCGTCGGCGCCTTCTTCGGCCATGGTGTAGGCGCCCCACTGTTCCATGCCGCAGCCGTGGCCCCAGCCGGCGCCGGTTATTATCAATTCCTCGCCTTCCAGCTTCATCTCGTGGATGATGGTGGAGTACAAGTGGTCAAAACCCGCCCCCTGACGGAAATCGACGCCGCTGACGGTGTATGCTCCGTTGTTGGCGCTGATCTCCATTACGCGCTGGGACGGGCCGCGCTGAGTGATCTCTATGGATTCCAATGGGGTTTGCGCATCCATCTGCATTATTCGCTTGACCGAGCTTACCGGCAGCCGCACCTCCCAGGAGCGGTATTTTTCGGGAGCGTTTTTAAGCCCGTCGGTGGCTACCGGCTGGATATAATCCCCTGCTTTATCGGCCAGAGTGGGAAAGCCCTCCTCGATGGAGGCGGTAGTGCCTTCGGATACGGAGCTGAACAGGGTGTAGGCGTATTTGCCCTCACTCACCAGAACCATGCCGCGGGTAGCGGCCACCGCCTGCGTGATATCCTCGGTGATAGCGGTTTCGTCATAGGCCTGAAATTCGGTGTGTTCGTCCGACACATCGGTGCCGTGCGCCTCATGGGTGCCGCCTTCGTAATTGAGCAGGGCCAGGGTCATGGTGCGGGCCACAATGGCTTGCGCTTTAAGGGCCTCAAGGGGAAACTGTTTCCCGATCTCCGCGGCCACTACCCCTTTCAGATATTCCTCCATCATTATCGTCTGTATCTCGCCGCTGTCATTGCGGTGCAGGGTGAGCTGCGGCTCGGCGGTCAAAGCTTTTACTTCTTCCGCCATAGCGGAAGCATCGGCTTCAGCCAGGAGCTTTTCCTGCTCCGCAGAGGAACCGTTGGGCTGCGGTTCCGATTGAGCGCAGGCCCACAGCAACGGCAACAGCAGCAGCGGCAGGATGAAACGGAGCTGGTTTTTCATCACGGCAAATCTCCTTTGCGTTTCTATAATGTTCAAGGCCTATTTTGCCCGCAAAAAGCCCGGTTTATTACCCTGCTGCCGGGGTGACCCGCGCAGGGATAGCCAGGAGCCGGGCGGGGGTGTAAAATATAGGACATAAAACGGAGCGGAGGGGAATGGGTGGAAGTAGTATTGTTTGAACCGGAAATCCCACAGAATGCCGGTAATATAGTCCGCAGCTGCGCCTTGAGCCGCAGCGGGCTGCATTTGATCCGGCCCTTAGGCTTTTCGCTGGAGGACCGCTATTTGAAGCGGGCGGGGCTGGATTACTGGGAGTATGCCGACATCAAGGTGTGGGATCGTCTGGAGGATTTTTTGGCGGCGCGGGCGGGAAAGCGCGTGTGGGTGGCCACTACCCACGCCGCGCAGGCCTATAGCCAAGCGCGATTCGCCGCCGATGATATCCTGCTGTTCGGGCGCGAGAGCAGCGGCCTGCCGCCATGGGTGCGCGACCGGCTGCCGGAAAACCATATCCGCATCCCCATGCTGCCCATCGGCCGCTCGCTGAACCTCTCCAACGCCGTGGCCATCGTCTTGTTCGAGGCCCTCCGCCAACAGGGGTTTCCCGGATTGGAATAAAAATGGCCGCCGTTAAAGGTCGCCGTGTCTTTTTCCCCCGCGGCTAGGCCTTATGCCATTTTACCCGCCTTTCGTCACGTCTCTAGGCCCGCAAGATCGATCTCATACGTCAATCCTTTCGGCACCTGTGCCGGGTGGAGGAACATGACGAAATACCAAGGCAGATAGGTGACGCCGGCCTCGACGGCAACATTATCCTGGCAGAGAACATAGGCGTTGGCAAAGCCCCACCCCCCCACGCCCAGGATGTTGTCCAGCGCCTTGTGCTTTTTATAGTGGCTGCCGGATTTGACTTCTACCAGGTCGATGTGCATGCCGTTTTGCACCACGAAATCCACCTCGCCGTATTTGGCGGCATCGTAGTAATACAGGGTAAAGCCGCCGGCTTTGAGCTGCTGCGCGATTAGATTTTCCAAGATGCTGCCCAGGTTGA
>JAUNBV010000165.1 GCA_030526885.1 Syntrophomonadaceae bacterium | reverse complement strand
GACCCATTACTGTCCGGGCTGTACCCACGGCATTATTCACCGCCTAGTAGCGGAATGCATTGATGAACTGGGGATGCGCGAAAAAGCGCTCGGCATCTGCCCGGTGGGTTGCGCGGTCTTAGCTTATGATTACTTCAACTTTGATATGATGGAGGCGGCTCACGGGCGCGCTCCCGCCATTGCCACCGCTATCAAACGCATGGCGCCGGATATGCTTTGCTTCACCTATCAGGGCGACGGCGACCTGGC
Organism: Syntrophomonadaceae bacterium; assembly: GCA_030526885.1. GTDB lineage: Bacteria > Bacillota > Syntrophomonadia > Syntrophomonadales > Syntrophomonadaceae > JAUNBV01. The sequence goes on along the minus strand of JAUNBV010000165.1, from coordinate 2,744 downwards.
CTCTATCGGCATGGCTGAAATCGTTCACGCTTCGGTGCGCGGGGAGAGCATCACGGTTATCTTTATCAATAACGCCATTTACGGCATGACCGGCGGGCAGATGGCTCCCACTACAGTGCTGGGCATGAAGACCACCACCAGCCCTTACGGGCGTACCCGCGAGCGGGAAGGCTATCCCGCCAAAATGGCGGAGATTGTGTCTCAGAATGAGGGTGCCGCATATGTGGTCCGCACTTCCATGCACGACCCCGCCAATGTGGTAAAGACCAAAAAGGCAATCAAAAAAGCCTTGCAGACCCAGATGGAGCATAAGGGCTTTTCGATGGTCGAGATACTTTCCACCTGTCCCACTAACTGGGGCATGAATCCGTTAGAGGCCCTGGAGTGGGTGGAGAATGAAATGATCAAGACCTACCCCCTGGGGGTATTCGCAGACAAGGAGGCATAATGTAGTATGGCAAGGGAAATTCAGGTATTCATCGCAGGATTTGGAGGACAGGGCGTACTGGCCATAGGCAAATTCCTGGCCTATGCCGCTATGGAGGAAGGCAAAAACGTGACGTGGGTACCATCTTATGGGGCCGAAATGCGCGGGGGCACCGCCAATTGCCTAGTCACCATCGGTGACGACGAGGTGAGCTCGCCTTTGACCGAGCACCCCGGCACCGCCATTATCATGAACCGTCCCTCCCTGGATAAGTTTGAGGATAAGATCAGGAGTAAAGGCACGGTGGTGTTAAACACCTCACTGGTGGACCGTTTACCCAAGCGCGAGGACCTGAACGTAATTAAAATTCCGGTCAATCAGTTGGCGGAAGAGATCAACAACCCCCGGGGAGCCAATATGATACTGCTGGGAGCTTATCTGCAAAAGACGCAGATATTGGAGATGAGCGCGGTGATGGATAAATTTGATATTATTTTCGAAGGCAAAAAGGCCAACGTTATTGAACAGAACAGGATCGCGTTTCAGGCCGGGGTAGAATATGCGGTAGGGAATCTATAATTTTATGAGATCATATGTTTAAGATCGGATGTCATATTTCGTCGGCCGGGGGATATCTGGCCATGGGGCGTGAGGCGCTGGCGCTGAACGCCAATACTTTTGCGTTTTTTACCCGCAATCCGCGCGGCGGCCGCGCCAAGGCCATCGACCCGGATGACGTGGCGGCATACCGCGAATTGGCGGCGGACAACGCTTTCGCGACGGTGGTGGCGCACGCGCCCTACACGCTGAACGCCTGCGCGGCAAAGCCCGGCCTGCGCGACTTTGCCCGTGAGACGGTAGCCGACGATCTGCGGCGGATGGAGTATATCCCGGGCAATTATTACAACTTTCATCCCGGCAGCCATGTCCAGCAGGGAGCGGAAGCGGGCATTGCCATGATCGCGGATATGCTGAACGCGGTGCTGACCCCGGAGCAGAGCACAGTGGTGCTGCTGGAGACCATGTCCGGCAAGGGCTCGGAGGTGGGGCGCAATTTCGAGGAACTGCGGGCTATCTTCGATAAGGTGGAGCTTGCGGATAAGCTGGGGGTATGTCTTGATACCTGCCATGTGTGGGATGGCGGCTATGACATCGTAAACGATTTGGACGGGGTATTGGCGGAGTTTGACCGGGTAATCGGGCTTAAGCGCCTGCTGGCGGTCCATCTCAACGACAGCATGAACCCCCTGGGAGGGCATAAAGACCGCCACGCCAAGATCGGCGAAGGCAACATCGGGCTTGCGGCGCTGGTGAGGTGTATCAACCACCCGCTGCTGCGGGAACTGCCGTTCATTTTAGAAACGCCCAACGACAGCGCCGGTTATGCGGCGGAAATAAAGCTGCTGCGCGCAGCGTATGTAGCGTAAAATTAAACGGACTCTTTTTAAGCCTCGCTATTCTGTTCGGCCAGATACTGCAAAAACTTCTCGCTGGGCAGAGGGCGGCTGAAGTAAAAGCCCTGCACATAATCAACTCCCAGCCGCTTCAGCAGCTCGGCCTGTTCCGACGTTTCCACCCCTTCGGAGATAACCTGCAAATTCATCTGGCGAATCATATTGACGGTATTACAATAAATCACGCGGGCCTTTTCGCTGCCGGTGCTGCCCCACAGCATGGATTTGTCGATTTTAATGGCGTGGAAGGGAAAGCGGATGATGGTGCTGCTGTTGGAGTAGCCGCTGCCGTAATCATCCATGGCGAATTTCACTCCGTGGGGAATGAGCTCGTTCATAGTGTTTAACAGCTGAGCCTCGGAAGCAATGGCCGCCGACTCGGTGATTTCAAAGCTGAACATATCGGCCGGCACCCCATAATGCTCAAAGGTAGCCAAAATATGCTCGGACAGTTTGTACTCCATACACTGCAGGGTGGATAGGTTTATGTGCATCATCCCTACATTGCGTTCCCACAGGCGGTTGTCCGCCACGAATTTACTGGTTATCTCAATGACCACCTCGCCGACTTCCTTGATCATCCCCATCTGTTCAGCTACGATGATGAACTCTTCCGGCGGAATATTGCCCAGCCTGGTGTCGTAGAGGCGCACCAGGGCTTCCGCGCCCACGATTTTTCCGGTTTGTACCGAGCATATGGGCTGGTAGTAAACATTAAGCGTGCGGTGGCGGATAGCGTACTGCAAGGCTGATTCCACCGACAAACGGCGGTAAAGAGTATCGGCGGTCTGACGGTCTATATCCAGATACGCGCCCTTATCCATCGTCTTTAGCATCATGGTGGCGCTTTCCATGATAGCCAG
>JAUNBV010000022.1:5004-18428 GCA_030526885.1 Syntrophomonadaceae bacterium | reverse complement strand
CTCGGCCATCTCGCGCACGATGGGATTGCGGTGCACCGGGAACACCACCTCTATGTCGTCATAACGCGAGACGAGATTAAGCAATGCCTGATAGATACGGCGCATACCTTCGCCCCAGTTTTCCCGCCGATGGGTAGTCACCAGCACGATGCGGCGCGAAAAATCCACCTCAGACAGTTCGCCTCCAAATTCGTAGTCTTGGCTCACGGTCTGGAGCAGGGCATCGATCACCGTATTGCCGGTGACCCAGATTTTAAAACTGGGAGTGGATTCGCGGATGAGATTGTCGCGGGCGGTATCCGTGGGGGCGAAATGAAGCTCGGCCAGACGCCCGGTCAGGGTCCGGTTCATTTCCTCCGGCCAGGGGGAATAGCGGTTATAAGTGCGCAGCCCCGCCTCCACATGCCCCACCGGAATGCGCTGATAAAACGCGCCCAGAGCGACCGCGGTGCTGGTGGTGGTATCCCCGTGCACCAACACCAAATCAGGCTTTTCCTGCTCCAAAATAGGCTTCATCCCATTCAGCACACCGGTGGTGATACTGTACAGATCCTGCCTTTCCCTCATCAGGTTTAAATCATAATCCGGTTTTATGGCAAAGAGTTCCAAAACCTGATCCAGCATCTCGCGGTGCTGAGCGGTGACCGTCACCCGCGTTTCGATGCCTTCCTTCGCTTGGAGCGCAGCAATTACCGGAGCCATTTTGATAGCCTCCGGACGCGTGCCAAATACCGCCATGACCTTACCCAAATACAATTAAATCCCCTCTTCGGCCATTACTCCTGTACATGGTATAGTATTGCCAGGGGGAAGTCAATGTTTTCAGGCAACAGGGCGCAGGGAGTAGCGGCGGGGGGATGGCTCAATGGCGTGATCTCCTGCCTAGCCAAAGCTCTTTACAGCTATGCGGCGGATAGCATGGGGCGGCTAATAGCATGGCCGCCTCCTTATCAAAACTTCTTAGCGCCATGCGATGAATGGTGCAGGGCGGCAGCGGGGCAAGCGGCGCGAAATGGCAGGCGATTTATGGGGACGGGCTCGGTGCGAAGGGGGTTTGGGGGCTAAAGATGGGCGTTTTGAGGGGCGATGTGAGATGGGCGGTATGCGTTTTTAAAGCTTGGTCGGCTTGTTCGTGGCTCTAACCACCGTTTTTACGGCGAATGCTCCTGTCTTGTTAAGTGAAGGGCGATCATTACTAAGCGATTTTTAAGGTCAGGCTTTTTAGGCGGTAAAACTAAGCTTTGGAGGCGTTGGGACAGTCTTTTTTCGTACGGTGAGTGGTCACTGATTGTAAGCCGAATGGTCTTTTCTTGTTAAGTGCCCGGTTTTTTGTTAAGTGGATTCAACTCGTCCCTTAGTCAACATATCGCTCAGGCGCCGGCCATCGTCATGCCCAAAACCGTTGCCACGCCCCGTGGCAGCCCTAATCAGTCTCCTCTCCCTTATTCCCCGGACGCCGCCTTGTATCTATTATATTCCCCCGCCGCCCAGGGTGCTCACCTTTCCCGCCCGTCGGGGCCTAATTCTCATCTCTAAGGAGGGCATCGCTTAACAACAAATTATAAGCAGTCGAAAGGGATACGAGGGGAGAGCAGTTAATGCCCCCCCGCCGAGCCATGCCCCGCTTCTACGGAATCTGATGCGGGTCGGCGTCCTCCACCTGCCGGTCAAAATCAAACGACAAGTCGCCTTCCGGCACCCACACCTGGTCGGCGGCGCCGGGAAACTGGAGCAACGCCCATAGCACCACGCCTTCCCGCATGACCGCCGCATAGAACGGAAGTACGTCCCTCCACTGGATGAACCGCGCGTTGTCAATGTCGATGATGGAAAATACCCGGTCATACTTTAAATCCAGTTCGCACAAAAAGTCTACCAGCCTATCCTTGGCCCCCCTATCCACGTCGCCGTCCAACAGAATAGCCACGTCTATGTCCGATTCCTCCGTGGCGGTCCCTCTCGCCGCCGAGCCGTAAAGTATTACGCTGACCAGATGTGCCGAGAAAATCTGGCGCAGGCCCGCCACCAATTCGTCGACTATCGTTTGGTCCATGGAGCGTACTCCCTTTCTTTACCGTTATGTTTGGATTGTACCCCCGTTATGCGCCTTTGTCCAGTAAATGCCCTGATTACATCTAGGTTATTCCTTCTTCCTCGGCGCACGCTCCCCGGTATAGAATTCTGTATCGGGGAGCGTTAGGAAATGGTTTTCGTTTAAAATTTAATCAATCACTGATATCCAGCCGAACATATATAGGGTCGGCTATATCCGTACTGACTCCCAGCGAATAATACATAGCCGCGGTCAAATTCGTGAAAGACTTCGTTTCCTGCGGCTCCAGCGAAAACTGCATTAATGGCGTTTCAACATCATCTGTATAAAACAGATGGACGGTGACCGCGTGCTCCGGCATACTGTTGGTTACGGTTATTTTCTCGCTGTTGGTTTTAAATCCACTCGGCGTGAGGGAATATATCCTCTGATAGTTTATCTGCCGCTCAAAGCTCAACCGTTCGCTCCGGCTCAAGTCATATATCCCCAGCTCGCTGGTAGCGTCAACCGCATCAAGGCTTACCCCAAAATCGATAATGCCTTCCCCGTCTACGTACACCAAGGGGTCGCTGAGACTGGCGTAGTACCTTGCTTTTTCTTCGTTATTTAAATCCCTGGTCAGTATGGCGTTCACTTCCTCCAGCGACATGGGCTCGATCTCAAAAGGTAAATAGCCCATATCCATCAATGCATCCACCTGATGTTCCAACAAGCCCTTGGAATCCATCAAATCGGTGATAATTCCCGGCGTCACCAACTCGTCCCCTGACTCCGCCCCCGGGAGCGGGGTATCCGCCGGCACCAGCACTTCTATGGCGTCAGCGGTGAAGCGGAACCAGGCATTGTGCAGGGTGAAACGGTCATCATTCTTTATCATGTAGTGAAAGGGCAACCGCCCCTCTATCAGGTCGTAGGGCTGCACGCCGCCGATCACCCATTCGGGCAAGGCCTCCTGCAGCATGGCCTCCACATAAGCCATGTAAATGTCCCCCTGTTGCCGGAAGTAGTAATAAGGCTCGCGGCCATGATAGAACCACAGCAGTTCCCGTTGCCCGTCCTGGTCGAAGTCCTCCTCCAGCACGTAGTTGGCGCATGCAGCTAACATCCGGGGCATCCCGGTATCATCGAAATAGTAGTAGTCTAAGGCGTAGTAGGCTGCCCCGCGCGGACAGCCGATGCGGAAGCCATCATGCCCCAGCACGTCGGTAAAGGGTACTATCGCATAACCTTCCTCGTAGAAGTTTACTTCCTGGGTGAGCTGGTACAGGCGGTCACTGCCTGTCGGCTGGTAGGCGCAGTATTTTTCGCCCGCATGGGAGCGGTAAAACAGCACCCGACCCCCGTCATCGGTCCGGTACTCGGCCAGGATTTCCGCGATGTCTGAGGTGTCGGCCTCCGGTAACTCCGCGTCCGCTCGTTTCGCATCATACAACTCGGCATTTTCCAGGGGCATGACCGCCACCACGGTAAAATCATCCCCCGCCGGCGCCGCCGGGGCGCAGGAGATCAGGCCCAGCAGAGCCGCCATGAGCAACAATGCCGGCATGATAATGCGCTTCTTGACCATATCAGCACCTCCTTTAGTTTTGGTTCTTGACTGTACATACAACAAAGCGGGGCAAAATGTTACACCTTGGGCAAGAAACTTTATTTCTTGCCGGCGTCCTCGTGCGGGAAGGCCGGCTTTTTCCAAGCGATAGGCCGCCAATTGCGTTGGTTTTTAAGACCGGCTCTGACGCTTCATGCCGGGACGACCCTCGGTGTCTATGGTCATGAACTTTTGGTTGCTCATGATGAAGACGGCGACTAAGATGGTAAGCACCCCGGTACCCACTATGATATAGCGAACGTTCATCACATCGGCCAGCGGGCCGAACATGATCATGCCTAGCGGCATCACCGCGGAGACGATGATATTGATGATAGCAAAGACGCGTCCCATCATGTGCGGGTCAGTCTTTTCCTGAATGAGGGTGGTCTCCGAGGTAGTAAAAAGAGGCAAAAACAGTCCGGATATTGTCATTATGGAAAGATAATACCAAAAATTATGGGCCAGGCCCATGAGGACGAAAGTGATACCGAAAAAGAGATAGGAAAAAGCCATAGAAAAGACGCGGTTACGGAAACCGCCCCATACCGCGACCACTCCACCCCCGATGACAGCACCCAAAGACCAGGCTATTTCATTGGCGGTGAGCCGCCATACCTCAGGACCAAATACCCGCTCCACGAAGATGGGTGAAAGAAAGCTGGCCGGGGATATCAGGAAAAAGCCGATGGCGTAAAAAATGAGCATAAAGCGCAGCCAGTCATTTTGGCGCACATAAGCCAGGCCTGCTTTCAGATCGCCGAGAATGCCGACGATTTCCGGGCTGTTCGTGCTGACCGTGGGGGGAACGCGCAAAAAGGAAAAAGTAATTACCGCCAGCAGGCAGGTGACCACGTCGAAAAAGAGGGCGTTAACCAAGCCTGCTGCCAACAGCACTCCGCCCAGGGCAGGCGCGATAAGGGTGAGCACATTCGTGATGGTGGAGTTGATGGCATTGATCCGCGTAAGCTGCTCAGTTGGCACCATTTGCGGAATGATGGCGTTAACCGCCGGCATCTGGATCCCGCTGCCTATGGAACGCACCGCCATCACCACGAAGATGATGGCGAAATTGGTATGGCCGGATAGCCAAAGAATAGCCAGCACCAGCGTGGCCGCCGCGATAAAGAGATCGGAAAAAATCACCAGCAGTTTGCGATTGTAGCGGTCAGCCCATACCCCTGCGAATAAGGATATAATAATCTGGGGCAGGAAATTGCAGAGTATCGCTATAGTCATCATTATTCCAGAACTGGTCTCAATAGTGATATACCAGATCACCGCATAGGATACTACAAAGGAGCCGATGAGGGATATGGTCTGACTGACGAGAAAAAGGATGATCTTTTTCATCCAGAGTTCGAGTTTCATAATTCATCCTTTCAGGCTGGTTATATTGCTATCATAGCCACCGCCGATAGCTCCAGAGCTTAGCCCGTATGGAGCCGTGGCCGGGGGGCGGCTGTTGCTGCTTCTCCCACTCTCAAATTCCAAACTATTTTATCACAAGATTAATACCCAGGCCTAATTGATATCACGACGCGGCTGGCGCTTGCTAATGATTGGCTACGGGAGCGTTTCCCCTGCGGCGGGATAATAATGGCTCAAAGCACTTTAGAACCCGGTTGAGTGCAGTTTTTAAATAACCATGCGCGAAGGGACTTTTTAGGCTAAACGCGAGCGTTTTGAAGGAAGGGATTAGATGAACGGCGTGTATTTTTAAAGCTTGGTCGGCTTGTTCGTGGCTCTAACCACCGTTTTTACGGCGAATGCTCCTGTCTTGTTAAGTGAAGGGCGATCATTACTAAGCGATTTTTAAGGTCAGGCTTTTTAGGCGGTAAAACTAAGCTTTGGAGGCGTTGGGACAGTCTTTTTTCGTACGGTGAGTGGTCACTGATTGTAAGCCGAATGGTCTTTTCTTGTTAAGTGCCCGGTTTTTTGTTAAGTGGATTCAACTCGTCCCTTAGTCAACATATCGCTCAGGCGCCGGCCATCGTCATGCCCAAAACCGTTGCCACGCCCCGTGGCAGCCCTAATCAGTCTCCTCTCCCTTATTCCCCGGACGCCGCCTTGTATCTATTATATTCCCCCGCCGCCCAGGGTGCTCACCTTTCCCGCCCGTCGGGGCCTAATTCTCATCTCTAAGGAGGGCATCGCTTAACAACAAATTATAAGCAGTCGAAAGGGATACGAGGGGAGAGCAGTTAATGCCCCCCCGCCGAGCCATGCCCCGCTTCTACGGAATCTGATGCGGGTCGGCGTCCTCCACCTGCCGGTCAAAATCAAACGACAAGTCGCCCTCCGGCGGCGACAGGTTCGCGTCAACGGGCGGCCACGGTATGATCACGAATTGCCATTCGTCTTCTCCCGGTTCGAAAGTACCCTCGTCTTTCGGGAAGTGGCATATCAGCGCGCGGGAGGTGGCCCAACATAAGGCGATTCCTTTGTCCTTGGTTATCGTGAACAGCGGTGTCTCCTGCCGGGGATGGTCAAAATCGCTCACCGATACGGTGCAGGAGTAGCCCTCCGCCCCGCGGATTTCCCGATTGCGATATATGCTCCGGCCGTCCGCATCGAGGCAGATGTACTCCGACGATTCCTCGCCATAACCGCTGGCCGTAAACTCGGTTGGCGTCAGGTCGGGCAGAGTGAAGCGAACGAACTTCTGATACCCTCCCGATTCCGCGATGACGGTATTGTCGTCCGGGTAATGCATCGCGCCGCCCAGCCCGAACAGCTCATCGGAGAAGGTGGTGGTTTTACCGTTTTCGAGATCTACCACCGTAACGCCCACATAATTGGACTGGGCCATGGGGAGCCGTATCAGTGCGACCAACATCCTGCCCCCACCCATCAGGCGCGGCTGGGTGTAAAAACAAAGGGAGGAAAGCGGCAGGCTCTCCGCCAACGCCAGTTCTTCAAGCTCTTGCTGTCGCTGATCATTCCCCATCGCGCCCAGACTGTCCTCATGGCGCAAAACCATGGTGGCGTCGGAACCGTCCGCCGCGGCCAAAAACAACCCTTCCTGGTTGGCGTACACCAACTGCTGCGTATCGCGGCGGTAGTCATAGTTGCAGAATCGTGCGTCGGCGCTATAAAGGGCGGCGGCGGGGAGCTCATACACGTCCCGCAGCCGCATATCGGCGCCGGCGGCATAGTACTCTATCCTATCCGGCAACATCACTGCGTATCCGCCATCCTCGACAGCCTTTATCTGCTGGATGCCGGCCTGCGCATAATGGCGATGGTTCTGGATGGCGCCATTCAGCGGATCGACCACATATAGATTGCCGCAGCGGTTGCCATTGTGGTCCGACTCGTAGTTCCAGCAGAGCAGCGTATCGCCCACTTCCATGTAACGTTCGCCCCGGCGCTGCAACTCGTCCGGCAACACCGTGTACCCCGATTCGGGCAACGCTTGCGCCACGCCTTCCCCCTCCGACTCCGCCGGGGCGCAGGAGATCAGGCCCAGCAGGCCGACGGCCAGCAGGGCCGCCGCTACGGCGGGCACCGTCCCCCGCCGTTTGTCGCCGCCCGACATGATGCCGCTAAGCCTTTGCTGCATGGCCCTGGCCTCGCCGCTGAAATAGGTCGACAGGGCGGGACGGGGGCCCTGCCGAGCCGCCGCCAGCAGCACCTGCCCATAGGCCCCGCGTTCGGCCGGGGAGGCCCCCCGCATCAGGCGCTCGTCACAGGCGTATTCGATATCCCGGCCCGCCTCGCGGCGCAGCAGCCACACGGCGGGATTGAACCAGTGCAGGGCATTGGCCGTCAACAACAGGAGCTTTAACCACAGGTCCCGGCGCCGGAAGTGGGTCAGCTCATGGCGCAGGATGCAGGCCGCCGCGCCCACGCCATAGTCCTGGCGGGGCAAGAGCAACCGGGGACGGAACAGCCCGGTCAGCATCGGGCTGGCAATGGCCGGGCAGATGAGCAGGCATGGAAAGCGCCTGCCGCCTATCTCCGCACAGGCAGCCCGGTATTGTTCTTCCAGGCCCTGGTGGTCAGGCGGGGCAGACCAGCGGCGCGTTTGCCGCCGGAACAGCAGCCCGCCTACCGCCTGCCACAGCAAGAACGCGGCTACCCCTGCCGCCCAAAGCACTAGGGCGGGATGAACCGAATCCACTTTCAACCCCTGCCCCCGCGCCGCCGTCACCGGAGCCGCGCCGCTGTGGGCCTGCACCGTGCCGCTGTCAAACGGAGCCGGTAGCGGGCTGGGGGTGGCGGGCTGGATGACCGTGTCCGCCGTCGGGGCAGGCACGGCCATGGGATTGCCTTCCGCCGCCTCCGGGGCCGCCGCCGGCCTCTCCGGCAGGGCTACTTGCACAGTGACCGCGTTTGGCGTCGCGGGCAGGAACGCGCCCCCCAGCAGCAACATCGCCAACACGCACCACAACCACTTCTTCCACAGCGCCCCAAAGCGGCGCTCCCACAGCGGCCGAGCCGCCGCCAGCAGCAATGCCACCGCGCCCACTACCACCGAGGTGCGCAGGAAATCTAAAAACCAGCCGTTCATTTTTTCGCCTCCCATCGTTCCAGATAGCGGCGCAGCTCCGCCATATCGCTGTCGCTGATGGTTTTCCCGTCGTACAGCGAAGCCACCAGCCCGGTTACGGAGTTGCCATACATTTTCTGCAAAAAGCTGCGGCTCTCCCGCTGCAGATAGGCCTCTTGCTCCACCAGCGCGCGATAGAGGTTGCCCCGCCCCTGCTTCTCGCAGGCCAGGAAGCCCTTTTCGCACAAACGGTTCAGCGCCGTGAGCAGGGTGGACAAGGCCCAATCCCGCTTCCCCCGCAAGGCCTCCTGGATGCGCGCCGAGTTTACCGCTTCCCCCGCCGCCCACACCGCCTGCATGATTTCCAGCTCCGCGTCTCCCAAACGCTTTATCTCCGTGCTCATTATGAAACGACCCCCTTTAAGATACACGCCGGTATAATTTTAGTTCAATTATACCGGCGTGTAAGCATGTGTCAAGGGGGTAAGCGTCTTTTTTTCAAAAATTTTCATCGCCATTTTATATCAAAAACGCTCGCGCCCCAAAGGACCATACCGCGCAGAACGCCGGAAAACCGCCCTCCGACAGGATTTGCCTCCAAAAGCTTGAAGCATGCACGGTTATGGCATATAATGACATAATAGGAGAGTTAAATGAAGTAGAAAAGGCATGTTTTGACGGAATGGAGGGATATGATGAAAGCGCTGGGGCGTACTTTAGCCGTGTTTGTTTGTTTTGCCGTTTGTTTGACCGGCATTTTTGCGCTGGCGGGCTGTGAACAAAGCGGCGCTGGCGAATATGAGAAGAACGAGAAACTGGACACGTCCAAGGACGTGGCTTTGCGAATCGCCAGCAGCAAGGAAAGCTGGCCCGAGATGGACAATGTGATAACGCAATTTGAACGCATCTACCCTAACTGCACCGTCATCTGCGAATACATAGAGGGGTATTCCAACAACCTGCCGGTCCGATTGCAGCAGACGGAGGAAAAGATCGACATCTTTCGGACGGTAAACATTCAGGAAGATACGGTGTATAAGGATAATGCGTTGAACCTGATTTCTGATACGGCGAAGGAATATCTGGATCTTTCCGGCGCCAATGCCGGGCTGGTGGCTAATTTTAGATACACCGAGGCGGAAAACACCCAATACGCGGTTCCGTACGGCGGTGAAATGCGCGGGATGTATGTCAACACTACGCTGCTGTCAAAGTATGGGCTGGCGACGCCGACTAACCGCGCGGAGCTGTTGCATTGCTGTGAGGTGTTGTATGCGGAGGGCTATGTGCCGTTCCAGAGCTCGCCCGGCACTTTCGCGCAGCAGCTTCTGTATCCGTATATCTGCAGCAGCATCGTAAATAGCGGCAACTACGAGCAGATGTACGCGGCCATCGAAAATATCGAACCGGGCATCAGCGAGTATTTCCGGGATGCTTACGCCTTCTTGTACGAGATAGTGGAGCAGGGATACTTTGATTACCAGAGGGTCGAGGATGAACTGGGCTACATTTTTGATGGGAGCGCGGGAAAAGCCCGGGATTTCCTCAACGTGACCAAAGTAGCGGAGGATGTATACGAAAAGCAGGACGACATCGGCAAGATTGCCTTTATGGTGGACACGCAGGCCTTTGGCCTTGATCTGGCCAAGACCAAATCCGACTATCACAGCAAGATTGAGTATGAGTTTATCCTCAGCCCGGTGGGGGAAGACGGCGGGTACGCTTATCTTTCGCCGGCGGATGGGCTGGCAATCAATAACCAGTCCGACCATATCGATTGGGCGCTGGAGTTCTTAAACTTCTTCTTTACTCCCGAGATGAGCACGGCGTTTGCGGAGGAAACCGGCAAAATCCCCAATACTGCCGACGCCTTGTTGCAGTATGATGTTCCGGCTGATCGCATCTGCGACGTGGGGCAGGTCACTTTCAGCTATCCGTTCTACAGGACCGTTACCACCCCTATGCTGGGCGGTTACGAGGATGATATGATTGGAATATCGAAAATGAACGCCAAGGAGTATATGAGGGATAACGGCGACGGCACCTATAGCGTGGCCTATACGCTGGATGATTATATGGACCGGCTCGAAACGGAGTTTCAGAAAATAAGGGAAGCCCGTTAATCGGGGAAAATACCTTTTTTAGGCTCAGGATTATGAGGAAAAGAGTACGCAGTAAACGGACGATCACCGAGAACAAAATACGACGTTCCACGCTGATTACGGTTATCGGCGACGCCATTTTGATCATGGCTCTATTGTTGTGCCTTCTTATCTACAACGCCAGCAACAATGCCAGCATCTATAATCAAAACGTAGAGAACATCACCAATATTGCCACCGGCAAATCCGAGCTGATGGTGGCGGTTCTTGACAACCTGAGTCATGAAATCGATAACTCCTATCGATATTGCAACAATAAAAATGTCACTGAAATACTGGATTACCTCTCCCTCATCAGTGATGAAGGGGACGAGTATCAGTTGCTCAAACGGGACGAGGAGCTTTCCGGCGAACTGTACCATGTCTATTCGGGTTACTCCACCCGCAAGGCGGACGGCGCTTACCAACCGGTGGAGTATTGGGATACCGACCTCACTTATTCGCTCAACCAGTATGCCGGTCAACCGGCGGGCGAGATATGCTATTCGCAGGGCTTTACCAATAACACCGACGCGCTGCGCTATTTTGCCGTGTTTTGCGGCATTACCGCCATGGAAGACGGACGGCTGCAAAAATATTATCTGGTAAAACCGCAAAAGGAAAGCCGGGTGCTGGCCCAACTGCAATCGTATTCGCAGTACGGGGAACTCACCACCGCCATCTGCTATTCCGATGGTAAGTATATGGCGCGGGACAGCGCCTTTAGGGGCGACAACTTTTTCGACTATCTATATAGCTACAATGATCTTTCTCTCGACGCGAGAAACGCTATCAAGGATTCGGTGCAGGACGACAGCGACGGCGTAGGCATCCTTGAGTATCGGGATTATAAAAGCCGGGATTGCGTATTCGCCTACGCGGTGTGCGGCGAAGCGGAAAACTGGTATGTTATCGCATCCGTGCCGGTGTCCGAATTCTTATCGGCGCAATTGCTTTCCATCATCCCCTTGATCATCATTATTTTCCTGGCCTCTGTGCTTATTTTCAACATCTGGCGGCTTCTGATCATCGTGCAGCAGCTCCGGCAGAGCGCAGAGCGCGAACAGATTGCCAATACCTCCAAGAGCTTATTCCTGTCCCGCATGTCCCATGAGATCCGCACGCCGCTCAATGCCATCATTGGCTATAATACCATTGCCAGAGGCGAGATGGCGAACGCCAAGGATAACGCCGACAGTGAGCAGGCGCAAATGAAGGTGATGGACTGTCTGGTCAAGAGCGACATCGCCTCCAAAAACCTACTCACTATTATTAACGACGTGCTCGATATGTCCGCCATCGAAAGCGGCAAGATCAATGTCGCGCACAACCGCTTTGATTTCAAGGCCCTTATCGCTTCGCTAACCACGGTGTTTTATTCCCAAGCGAAAGCCAAGAAAGTCGGTTTTGAAGTGCTCTTTGATACGCTCACCGAGGAATGGTTCGTAGGCGATCAGATGCGTACCGATCAGATTCTCACCAATATCCTGTCCAACGCCATCAAATTCACCCCCGAGGGCGGCACGGTGACGTTGAAGATTCAGCAGCCGGAGGCCGATACCAATGCGGCGCATATTCATTTTGAGATTAGCGATACCGGAATCGGGATGACGTCAGAATACCTGAAACATATATGGGCGCCGTTTGAACAAGCGGATTCGTCTATCTCCAGACGTTTTGGCGGCACTGGGCTGGGGCTGTCCATCACCAAAAACCTGGTCGACCTGATGGGCGGGGAAATCAAGGTTGAAAGCATCCCCGGCGGGGGTACCACCTTCTACATTGACCTTACGTTTGAAAGGGTAGAACAACCCCAGAATTCCCAGGTATATGATTTCAGCGCGGTCAACGCACTGGTGGTTGACGATGACAGCAGCACCAGTGACTACATCCGGTTGCTGTTCGACCGTTGCGGGGCCAGATGCACGGCGGTGACTTCAGGTGCTGATGCGCTCGATGCGTTCTCCGCGGCGGCGGAAAAAGGGGAGCCGTATTCCGTGTGCCTGGTTGACTGGCGTATGCCGGACATGGACGGAATCGAAACCATAAGACGTATCCGCAGCATCGCCGATGATCATGTGCCGCTTATCGTCCTTACCGCCTATGATTTCACCGAGCTTGCCAATAAGGCCGCCGAGGTGGGAGTGAACCAGTTCATCTCCAAGCCTCTGTTCCAGTCTACTCTGTTTGATCTGTTGGCCAATATCAGCGGTGCTATGCCGCCCATTTCCATTAAAAACAACAAAATAATCAATTTCTCCGGGGAACGCATCCTCCTCGCGGAAGACAACGCCATGAATATGGAAATTGCCAAAATGATCCTGGAATCCGCCGGTATGGTGGTGGACAAGGCATGGAACGGGGCGGAAGCCGTTTCGATGTTTGAAGCCTCGGCGGCGGGAACCTACGTGGCCATCCTTATGGACGTGCATATGCCGGAGATGGACGGCCACGAAGCAACGCGCGCCATACGCGCATCCTCGCATCCGCAAGCGCCAACCATACCCATCATCGCCATGACCGCCGACGCGTTTGCGGAGAATGTGGCGGAAGCGCGCGAATCCGGAATGGACGATCATATCGCCAAACCCATAGATGTTAACAAACTGTTAGATACCTTGAAAAAACACTTGAAACTCCGATAATCGCGCGCCAACCGCGCCAAGCGCCCCTACGGGGCTGCGGCGCGCCTATCTCCCCCATACGCTTCACTTACATTACAATTCCGATAAAACCGTGGCAAACGCCGATGGTCATGAGCATAGCCGCCAATACCTGATGCAGTCGTTTCCAATGTCTTCCGAGCGGCTTTTTCAAAAGACGGCTCAGGCCCAGCAGGATGAGCAGAATTAAAAGAGACGCGCCGAGCGTGGATCTTTCGCCGGTCGTGTTGGCCGCTATCCGGCAATGGCAGAACGCCACCGGGATCACCAGCACGCCCAGCGCCTGGTGCGTCTTGCGCAAATACTTGTAGGTAGTGGCCAGTGCGCTGCCCGCTTTGGGCCTAAGCTTTTGCACCTGCCTGCGCGTGGGATAAAGCAGTAAAAGAACCAGTGCTAAAACAACTGTCGAGTATGCGAATGCGATGTACATGATATAATTCCTCCTAACAAAGTGCTTTTCCAGCGCTGCAGTGTCATGCCCGCC
>JAUNBV010000022.1:0-4994 GCA_030526885.1 Syntrophomonadaceae bacterium | reverse complement strand
AACGCGTCTGGAAACGGTTAATTCTTTATTTATCGTTTGGTCAGGATAACGGTACGGCAAATATTGATTTTTTCTTGGCGGCATTGAACGGCAATAACCCTTGGCGTCACCCCTGCTTGCCTCATCCTGTTCATGGCCTCATTATTGCTTGCATAAAACCGGAGACCGATATGGCGCTGATGGCGGCGTGCAGCCAGCGGTTTTTCGATTTCAGCATTCATCTTGCTTTCCCACGGCATAATCATTTTTTCTCATGGTTAATCAAAATCCTATCACCCTTTCGCAAATTAATTAGGCTACCTAACACTACGGGCATAAAAAGAGCGGACCTGCCGCTGCATCAAGCTTAAAGACTATAAATTGTTCAACCGTTCGCACATATGCGCGCAAAACTCAAGGATAAAAGCGATTTGTTCATCAGTGGCGTCCGCAAGTTCGTCGGCCACCATCCGGTTCAGCTGGTCATGATAGCGCATATGTTCCTCATGGGCAAGCTGCCCTTTGGTGGTAAGGGAAAGTTTGACGCGCGCAAGATTATCTTTATCCACTTCCTTGCGCACCAGTCCCTTTTTCAGCAGTTTGCTCAGCATTTCCGAAACAGAGGCGCTGGTGATGCCCAGCAACTCCGCCAGGCCCTTGACATGGATTTCAGGATTCCTAGCGATGGCCGAAATCAAATGGATTTCGGAATGAAAAATGATCGTATCCGTGCCGTAACTATGTATTCTTTTATTCAGCTCCACGTATCGCATAGCCAGGCTGAGCATGCTATATGGCACGGCGTCTATCATTTTATTCTTATCCATTTAATTGTGAGCTCCTCGTTTTATCTGCCCATTATTATAAGGCTGCCTAACTGTTTTGTCAAGCGCTCTCCCGCTAAATCTCGGGATAACTTTTTCTGACTTGCATGATAACTAATATGAGTGCTTCCCGGTTTTGTAGACAGGTAACAGAGCCACGAAAAGATATCCTCTGTCCATCAAATCGTATATGCGGGCAATATCCATTCCTTTATTCGCTTGATTGGAGAGGGAGCAGTGGCCGTGTGGAGCA
Source organism: Syntrophomonadaceae bacterium (assembly GCA_030526885.1). Classification (GTDB taxonomy): domain Bacteria; phylum Bacillota; class Syntrophomonadia; order Syntrophomonadales; family Syntrophomonadaceae; genus JAUNBV01. Next base: position 3,938 of record JAUNBV010000022.1, on the reverse strand, counting down.
ATGCCATTGCCGACGCCACTTATATATAAGGCTTACCCCTGTCTTAACACATCATTAGGCAACCGTTCTTTGTCCCTAAACCTATATCCGGCGCAGTTCCAAAGCCACGGCATTGCGCTCGGCGGTGGCGGTGACAACCGCATGTCCTTTTTCCACCTGATACTGGCGGCCGTTTATCAGCAAACTGCCGCTGTAAGGCAGCATCGTCGCGCGCTCCAGAATGCACAGGCTAAGCTTTACTTCGCCGCCCTCTGCCTGCGCCATCGCGCTGCCGATGACAAAATCATTATCCGTGCGTTGCCACCCCGGCTGCTTCGTGATCTCGGCGGCAAAGCCATATTCGCTGCGCGCCAGGCCATAATCGGCCAGGTTTTCGGAGCTGTAAACCACGATTTCCCATACTCCGCCCATAGGGCTTGCAATCGGCACCTCGATCTCCCGCTGCCCGGAGGAAACGCTGTCACTGCGGCCAACGTAATCGGTAACTCCCCATAAAACGCCGTCCGGGCGGTAGATAAACATGCGGGCACTGCCGCGCAGGCTGCCGATATAACCTTCGATGCGCAGCGTGAGCTTCAAGTCCCCGGTGCCTTCCTCCACTGCCAGCAGGTAGTGTTGGGCGGCGGAAGCAGAAAGGGAAGCGTTTTTCTCCACCTTCCCGTTGTTGTCCCATTCCTCCGGTATAAGCAAGCACACCGGCATCAAAAAGTCCGGGCGGGAGATATCGTTAAACACACCTTCCAATAGGGCGGTATGTATGCCGGGTTCCGTCGGCAAGCTGATGTCAAGGCCCAAACCGCGGCTGCCGGTGGCGGGTAGGGTCATATCGGCCTGGGCGGGCTTAATCCAGCTCTGATCGCTGCTCCACCTTACTTCCAGCTCCTGATGATTAGGGTTGTTGATCTCCAAATTCACCGTCTCCGGCATATAACGGACAATTTTCAAACCCTCGATAGCGCCATAAAAATCCGCATACAGGCGCAGGTCGGAATTGCGCAGGAAACTCTTTTGTTTTTGCAGATAACTGTAGGAACCCTGCGCGTTTAGCAAACCGTGCCCCTGCTCAAATTGCTGCAGCTCCGTCTGGCTCCGGGCTCCTCCGATCAGCGCGTCGCGAATCACCAGGGAGTTGAAGGCACGCCCCTTGTTATACATATCTTCGATGAGAATAGCCGCGGTTCCGGAAACAAACGCCGCCGCCATACTGCTGCCCTCGTTCAGGCCGTTGCTCGTACCCGTCCAGTAGGGCAAAGTAGACATGGCTACCGCCGGCGCCAACATGTCCGGCTTCCAAACCCCGGTAGCGCCGGGGCCTACCGAGCTGGTAGTCCATAGCGCGCCGGAGCGCGAGGTAAAGTTGGCGTCCGTCTCGCCCTGTACCCGACAGGCGCCCACCGATAATACATTGTAAATATCTCCCGGCGAAGACAAGCTGCTGAGCCCCGGCCCGGCATTGCCGGCGGCGGCACAGATCAGCGTATTGGAGGCCATGTCGTTGATGCGGCGGCGGAATGATTCCAGTTCGGCATCGCTGGCGGCATAATAGCCCAGGCTGATATTGATGATATCCGCGCCTTTCTTCACCGCGTACTCCACGGCATTCAGCAGGCTGGGAAGGTTGGCGTAACCGGTGCCATCGGCCACCTTGATGGATAGAAGCTGCGCACCCGGAGCCATCCCGGTAATCTCATCGCCGCTGGCGGCGATTATCCCCGCCACATGAGTGCCATGTCCGGCGCTGTCGTAACCAAAGGACACTTTACTGCCGTCGTCGCTGATATCGCACAGAACAAACGCAAATCCCTGGGGCAAAGCGGCGCTTACCGGGAAAGAGGCGAAATTATAACGGTTTTCCCGAAAAACCTTGAGCGGCATCTCCTCGCTCAAATCCCCGTCGCCGTCGGTATCCACCAGTACGGTATCGTAAACCCCGGCAACGCTTTGATCCGACAGCAACACCACAATCCTGTCATTGATGAGCCCATTGCCGGTAAAATCCATCGCCGTACCATAGGCTATCCATTCCTCCTCCCAATAGCCGTAGCGGTAAACCCCGCTTAAGGAGCGCAGGGAATCGGGGATTTTTACCGTCCCGCCCACCGTCTGTAAGGAGTTATTGGCCTCTGCCTCGGCGGTATTATTGATGGCTACCATACCCTCGGGGCTGAAGTTTACCCAGTCAACGATTTTATTCACCCCTTGAGTTGTGCGCTGCAGCGCCGGGTGTACCGGATCGATACCGGAATCGATGACCGCGATGGTCACCCCCTGGCCGCTCAAGCCCCCCTGATACAAGTTGCTCATTCCTAATTGGGCGGCAACGGTGCTGATAGCGTGATTTGAACCCTCGGCCACAGTATCGCCGGTATCCAGGGCCATGGGCAACATTTGGGCAGTCGATTCCTCCATCGCGGGAACCGCGCTCGGTTCCAAGGCCGACCCGGCGCGAACCGGCTCGCTGCCGGAGCGTAATGCATATTGGCTCACCGTCAAATCCAGATAATCAGGTGAAGAATTGAGACGGGCAAAGGTGATATGACCCTCATCGTCCAGATTAAAGGCGATGCGAATATTGCTGTAAGAGCTGATATTATTGAGCCGTTTGCCGCTCAAGTAAAACTCCGCGCCGGGCGCGAAACTAAACGTATATTCCTCGCTGTCAATGCGGATTATGGCCGTATTGCCGTCGTTGGAGCGCAGCATGCCGTGAAAATCGTACAGCCTGCCCTCCGCATCCATCATGCGGGAGAGTATGCTCACCGCTTCAGCCCGGGAAAGCTGGTCCTGCGGGCGGAAGGTATTATCGGGAAAACCGTTCATTAACCCGGCCTCTACCACCATGTCCAGTCCCCCGATAGCCCAATCGTTTACATCATCTATATCGAGAAAGCCCGGCTTTTCCGTTTGCGCAGCGGCCATGCCGCTTTCCTGTAACCGGCGTCCCAGAATAGTGGCCGCTTCCTGACGGGTCACCGGGTCTTCGGGATAATAGTTTTCCCCGGCCCCCTGCAACAGCCCCATCTCCCGGGCCAGCATCACATAAGGCAGCGCCCAGTGGGAAGCGGTCATGTCGGCAAAAGCGCTGCTTATGCCGTTTAGATTCTTGGCCTCCCGCTGCTCGCCTAACGCGTTTATGAGCAGGCAGGCAAATTCCGCCCGGGTGACGCTGTCGCCCGGACGAAAGGAATTATCCTGATAGCCATTCACCACCCCCAGCCCCGCGAGCTGGCTGATCGGCTCCTGCGCCCAATTATCTTCGATATCGGAAAAAGTGCGCCCCAAAGCGGCCTCGATAAAAATGCCGCTACCGAGAAAGGCAAGCAAGACCGCGCCCAATAAGCAACGCCATATAAGGGAGGTGCCCGATTTTAGTGATATCTTCATTGCGGTCTCCGTAAATGCTACTTACGACAGTAAATACGCACTTTCGCAACTGCGCTTACAGTGCTACAAAGCCACCATCTACCCTGTAAACCACCAACAATAAGCATCGGAGCCTAAAAAAGCGGGAGCCAAATTGGCTCCCCGCCAATACTTCAGGCCTTACTGTGCCTTATACACATTGTATTTGAACGCCGATTTCAACACATTGTAGTTGTAAACGCATTCGGCAAGATTGGCTTCCGCTTGCCGCAAATCATCTTCGCTCTTATTGACATCCTCAAAGGTGGAAAGGCCCACTTCATAGGTGAGCTGTTGCAGCCGGTACGCTTCCTTAGTCAGCTCCAGCACCTTAGTCAAAGCTGCGTATTGCTCCGTTAGCATGCCGTAGGTCTCATAGCTGGTATAAACACTATTGAGCAAAACCGCTTTAGCATCTTGCTCCGCCAACTGCGCCGCTATAAGCGCCTGTTTGACCTGCCGGGCATCCCAGGTGCCGCCGCCGTAATAAGCGCTCATCAAGTCATCGCTCATTTGGGCGCTTTCCAGATCGATGC
>JAUNBV010000021.1:4053-18463 GCA_030526885.1 Syntrophomonadaceae bacterium | reverse complement strand
GAGAGGTGTTGGCCAAGGATATCGAGCAGGACGCGGAAGTGGTCATCCTGAATCCCGAGCTGCATATCGCCACGCTGGATGCGGGAGCAGTGCTGGAAGTGGAGATGACGGTGGAGCGCGGGCGCGGTTATGTGAGCGCCGACCAGCAGCCGTACAAAAATGAGGATATAGTGGGTTTGTTGCCGGTCGATTCCATCTACACCCCGGTGCTGCGCGTCAATTATTCGGTGGAAAATGCCCGCGTGGGCAAGCGCACCGACTTTGACAAGCTGGTGTTGGATGTATGGACCAACGGCAGCATCCGCCCCGAGGAAGCCATCAGTTTATCCGCCAAAATCCTGATCGAGTATCTGGAGCTGTTTAAAGAAATCGACGATACTTATAACGAGTTCGAGATTTTGATCGAGAAGGAAGAGGAAAAGAAGGACAAGATTTTGGACATGTCCATCGAGGAGATGGAGCTTTCCGTTCGCGCCTCCAACGGTTTAAAGCGCGCCAATATCAACGTGGTGGGCGACCTGATTGAAAAGACGCGTGAAGAGATGAGCAAGATACGCAATTTGGGGCAAAAGTCCCTGGAAGAGATAGAGCGCAAACTCAAGGAATTGGATTTGGGCTTCAAGAAATCAGACGATTAGAAAGGAGGGTCACCATTGGCTTACCGCAGATTTGGGCTGCTGGCCGATCACAGAAACTCAATGCTTCGGAACTCGGTAACCTCGCTGATTTTGCATGGCAAAATCACCACCACCGAGACCCGCGCCAAGGATATTCAAAGAATTGCCGATAAAATGATTACTTTAGGCAAGAGAGGCGATCTTCATGCCAAACGCCAGGCCAATTCCTATTTGATGGATGAAGACGCAGTGTTCAAGCTTTTTGGCGAAGTAGCGCCTAAATATAAGTCGCGCCAGGGCGGTTATACCCGGGTCATCAAAACCGGTTACCGCAAAGGCGACGGAGCCCCCATGGCGATACTGGAATTTATCGACTAAGCAACGGCGGGAGGTATAAGCGCCCTCCCGCGCTTGGGTTGAGAGGGGGAACGCCAAGTGCCCCGGATTAAAATGATAGTTGAGTACGACGGCACCAATTATCATGGCTTTCAGCGTCAGGCCAACGCACATACCGTGCAGGCGGAGATCGAGAAACGCATCCGCCAGCTCACGGGTGAAAGCCTGACGGTGAGCGGCGCCAGCCGGACCGATACCGGAGTCCATGCGCGGGGCCAGGTGATCGTATTCGACACCGCCTCCCCCATACCGGCCGAGCGCTGGTCCAGTGCGCTCAACGGTTACCTGCCGGTAGATATCAGGGTACTCGGCAGCGAAGTGGTGGCGGATGATTTTCATCCCGCCTTTGCCGCCCGGCAAAAGACTTATTATTATCGCATCTGGCGGGAACGCCCCGGTTCCGCGATGCAGCGGCAAAGAGCCCTGCTGTGTTACGAGGATCTGGACGAAGAGGCCATGATAAGGGCCGCCGCCGGTTTTGTCGGCCGCCATGACTTTCAGGCCTTTTGCTCCAGCGGAGCCACCACCCGCACCTCGGAGCGCACTATCACCCGCTGTGATGTGGAGCGGCACGGGCCGTTGCTGGTGATGTACATAACGGCCAACGGTTTTTTGTATAATATGGTGCGCATTATCGTGGGGACCTTGCTGGAAGTGGGACGCGGACGCATCGCGCCGGACATGATACCGGAGATCATCGCTTCCCGTGACCGCGCCCGGGCCGGCCCTACCGCGCCGCCGCAGGGATTGTATCTCCTGCAGGTGGAATACGGCGATGTGACCCAGGAAAAGGCTTAATTATCTTGACAACCACCCGTTTTATTGGATAATATTATCTGGTAGCGCAAAATTCTTCGTAAACTGGCTTCCGCCCCGTTGACAGAGCGAAGATCTTAGCATAAAGCATCGCGGAGGGTGAACCCGATGCACAACCTTTATAACAGGAGGGAACAGCGTGAAAACCTATATGGCTAAACCGGCGGAAGTGGAACGCAAATGGTATGTCATTGACGCCACGGATCAGACTCTGGGACGATTGAGTTCCGAAGTCGCCTCCATCCTGCGAGGCAAACACAAGGCTACTTATACGCCTCATGTGGATACCGGCGACTATGTTATCGTTATTAACGCCGAGAAGATTAAGCTCAGCGGCAACAAACTCAAGGATAAAAAGTATTACCGCCACAGCGGTTATCCCGGTGGCATCAAGGAAATATCCGCGGGTGAACTGCTTAAAAAGCACCCCACGCGCGCCATTGAAATCGCCGTAAAAGGAATGCTCCCGCACAACCGGCTGGGACGGGCCATGTTTAAGAAGCTGAAGGTTTACAGCGGCGGCGAACATCCCCATCAGGCCCAGAAGCCCGAACCGCGAGAGTTAAGAGCATAAGGAGGATCGATATGGTGGCAAAGTTACAGTATTGGGGAACCGGAAGAAGAAAAAAAGCGGTAGCGCGCGTACGCTTAGTACCCGGCACCGGCAATATCGTTATCAATGACCGCAGTTTTGAAGAATTCTTTCCGAATAAGACCAGCCGGCTGATAGTAATGCAGCCGATGAACCTGACCAGCACCGATGGGCGCTATGACGTGATTTGCCGCGTACACGGCGGCGGGGTGAGCGGCCAGGCGGGGGCGGTGCGCTTAGGCATTGCCCGGGCGCTGATAAAGGGCGATCCCGAACTGAGACCGACGCTGAAACGGGCCGGGTTCCTGACCCGCGATCCGCGTATGAAGGAGAGAAAGAAATACGGACTGCACAAGGCCCGTAAAGCTCCGCAGTACTCGAAGCGTTAAGATCTTTAAAGAGCTATCATTGGTCATTAAAATGCCACCGGTATTTAGCCGGTGGCATTGTTATGCGCTGTACTTGCCCGCACGGTTTTAAACCGTACATGCGCAACCCATGATCCCCGCGCGTACGGCGGCGGGTGTAACGGGTAAAACGCCGCTGTAAAACGTGCGGCCCTAAGGGTAATGTCCACGCGGGGAGCGTTATGCTAAAATACCGCCCCCCACGCGCGGTGGGTAAGTATGGCTTATGCGGGCATCCAATCTGTTTTCCAATACCTATAGGTTATAGACCATAAGCGCTTTTCGAGAACCCCATTATTATTCCTAAAGTACCACATGGTTTCCTCAGCTCTCGTAGGGTTGGTCTCACCCTGGCCGTAGACCACCTCACCATTGATTGCGTTATTCAGCGCGGGTTGTGCGGCCGAGGCCGGAACGGTTGACAATGTAAGCAAAATCAATACCAGTGCCAGCGTTAATATTTTTCTCATCAATATCCCCCCTCTCTATTTAATTTAGGTATATCGGCAAAGTACGAGTTGAGCTGCGCTTCCGTTATCTCCATAAATAATTGATCATCTACATATAATTCGATACGGCCATCATTACATATCATGACATAAGCATTATCGGGAGTAATAGGATAGCCACCTTGTAGCTCCCCTGCGTCGGGAAAACCTGCCGGTTGGATGATTACCATGAAGGAAGCGATGAACAGGATGCAGACTAAGCCTATGGTGACGATTTGCCGGGGCAGGTTGGGCGCGGCGCCTGAGGCGATGATGAGCTCAAAGCGTTGGATGAGAAAGCTCCCGGAGCGCGTTTGGCTGAAGGCGGATGAACTTAAATGGAGGGGCTGCATGTTGGCATTGGCGTTTTTGACCACCGATAATATGGTCTCCAGATAAGTGGTTTTGCCCTCCTCGTCCATGCGCTTAGTCAGTGCGGCGTCACACCTTAACTCCAGCACCCGGTCCAGTTCCTTTTGAAAAATATGTACGATAGGATTCCACCAAAACAGGGCCGACAACAAATAATAGAAAATCTTTATCCATGCGTCGCGCAGATAAAAGTGCGTCAACTCATGTTTAAGCACCATTTCCAGCGCGCCATCGGATATGTCGAGCACCGGCAGATAGATATGGGCGCGAAACAGTCCGGTCACATAGGGGATATCCACATCGGGCGAAATGATGATCCGGGCCTTCTTTAACCGCATGCGCTCCGCCACAGCGTTGGCCTGTATGGACTCCATCACCCGATAGCGCTTTCTTTGCGCCCGGTTATTATATAAATCTATCCCCACCCGCGCGATGACCACTAATGATCCGGCTATCCACACCGCCAACAGGATATGGCCTATGCTTACGGTACCCGCAAACAAGGGTCGGTTAAAAAAGTCCAAGATGGGCCGGAGCCAAGCTATAAGAGCGCAGCACTATGGTCATGGGAAACTCCACCGGCAAAATCGTTCTTATAGCTGCCAGCAAGGCCAAGACCACCAAAACCGAAGTGCTGTGTTTCAACAGAAACGCGGTGCGCCGTCTTAAGAGGGCAATTGCCACCATGGATAGGTTGAAGAGAAGGATGGCAAAGACTAACGAAAACCCGCTAACCATATTGTTAGAGTTTTGCCTTTCGCCTCCTGATCAATTCCTCTAACTGTTCGATGGTATCGCGGCTGATATCTTCCCTTCTGAGCAGGGCGGAGAAAATCAGCGGTATAGTCTTGGGGTCGTTGTTGGTATGGGCGTTGAACAGCCCGGCGTAATACTCGTCGCAAGAAATGGCCGGTTCAAAAGTCCTGGAAATGGCTTTCCCCTTCTTTTTAAACCCTACTTCCCTCACTGCGCCCTTTTGCAGCATTTTATTCAGGATGGTATGCAGCGAAGCGTCCTTCCAGTTCTTATCCGCCGACCTTTTTAAAATCTCCATGCCGGTCAAAGGTTCCTCGGCGTTCCAGAGTACGGTCATGAATTGGAGTTCATTAGCCGTGAAAATCATAATTTCATCCCCTAATCGTATATTTTAAAATATAGTAACCCAAACGAACAAAACCTGTCAACACTTTTTGTCGAAAAACCAATTCATATCGCACATAGCATTGATATGACCGAAAAGTGGGCGCGCGCACGGTTTTTTTGAACTTAACCCCCGTCCGCAGCGAAGCGGGTTCATCTTCCCTGCCCGCGGGGATGTATTTTTTAAGCCTTGAGGAAGGTGATCGGTTAACAACAAATTATAGGCGGTGGACAGGGAAAGGAGGCGAGTCGGGTTAGCCGTCCCCCGGTGTCCATCTACTAAAAGATCGGCGTCAATGTGCGCGACAAGCAAGATAGGCGATGAATTCCTCCGGCGTCGGCGCCTGATTCTTGCGGGGGATTTTGATCTATTACAACCGTGAGAGAATATGAGCATATTTTTTAGTTGGCATTTATTGTCGCTATAAGCAACAGGCCGGTGGCGGAGACAATCACATTTTTGCGCTTTTTCTTGACTGAGGCGGACAAGTCTGATAACATGAATATACAATTAAATATCTGTAATAGACGAAAGTGTGTCTAGGGTTCCGCATGTAAATGGTCCGGTCCGAGTGACACAGGTGGGCCGGGTCAAGGCGCACTACACCGTATAGGGATAAAAGCCCAGGCGGACAGGTTTCGGAGTTGGTTTCGGAACTGCCGCGCGGGTTTTTTTATTTGCGGCCCGCTCTTAGTCGGCTGAGTTTTTTAAGCCAGTGGATTTTGAAAGGAGTGATCTGATGGGCAGGGTAGCGGTTATAATGGGGAGTGATTCCGATTTGACAGTGATGAAGGACGCCTGCGATGTGCTGGAAAGGTTTGGCGTGGAGTATGAGCTGCGCATTTTTTCGGCGCACCGGACGCCTCGCGCGGCGTCGCGCTATGCGCGGGAGGCGGCGGACAACGGACTGGACGTGATCATTGCGGGAGCCGGAGGCGCGGCCCATCTGGCGGGGGCCATCGCGGCCCAGACGGTACTGCCGGTAATCGGGGTGCCGATAAAAAGCGCCGCCCTGTCAGGGGTGGATTCCCTTTACTCCACGGTGCAGATGCCCCGGGGCATACCGGTGGCTACAGTAGCTATCGATGGCGCCGCCAACGCGGCTTTGCTGGCGTTGCAGATAATGGCGGTCAGCGATGATAAGCTGCGCAACCGGTTGGTCAAGGAGCGTGGCCGGATGGCCGATGAGGTGGCGGAAAAGGACAGGCTGCTGGGTGAACTGGGCGCGGCGGCATATCTCGCGCAAAAGCGATAGATAATTATAAATAGGAGGCGACCATAGTGATCAAAGCCAGAATCTACGTCACCTTGAAGCCCGGAGTATTGGACCCCCAGGGCGACGCGGTGCGCAAGTCGGCACATGTGCTGGGATACCGGCAGGTTGAGGATATTCGCATCGGTAAATTCATCGAGCTGAACTGGGAGGGCGACGACCCGGCGGCGGCGCTGGAGCATATCGCCAAGCTAAGCGATCAACTGTTGGCCAACCCGGTGATTGAGGATTACCGCGTGGAGTTGGTGGAAGGAGCATGAGCATGAAATTTGGGGTGGCGGTGTTTCCCGGTTCCAACTGCGATGCAGACTGCTTGTATGCCATCCGCGATGTTTTGGGCCGGCCGGCGGAATATGTGTGGCATCGGGAGCCGAAGCTTAAAGGCTTTGACGCGCTGATCCTGCCGGGCGGTTTCAGTTACGGCGATTACCTGCGCTGCGGCGCTATCGCCCGTTTTTCCCCCATTATGGACGAGATCATAAGTTTTGCCGAGCGCGGCGGTTTGCTGCTCGGTATCTGCAACGGCTTTCAGATTTTGACCGAGGCCGGCTTGCTGCCGGGGGCGCTGCTGCGCAACCGCAGCTTGAAGTTTATTTGTGAAACGGTGACCATGCAGGTCAGCAACGCCGATACCGCCTTCACCCGGCTGTATGGTCAGGATGAGCTCATCCGCCTGCCTATCGCGCATGGGGAGGGCAATTATTTTTGCGATGATGCCACGCTAAAGGATTTAACGGATAATAAGCAGATCGTGTTTACTTATTGCGATGAAGCCGGCGCGGTCACGGACGCGGCCAATCCCAACGGGGCGCGGCTCAATATCGCCGGTATCTGCAATAAGCGGGGCAATGTGCTGGGCATGATGCCTCATCCGGAGCGCGCCTCCGAGGCGCTTTTGGGCAATGAGGACGGTTACCGCATCTTTGCTTCCATGCTGCAAACGCTGAAGGAGGTGGGAGCGTAATGGCGGAGCTGACCTATAAAGATATGGGCCTTAGCGATGAGGAATATGCGAAGATAAAGGCCATTATGGGGCGCGAGCCCAACTTGGTGGAAACCGGCATGTGGTCGGTGATGTGGTCGGAGCACTGCGGCTACAAGAATTCGCGCCCGCTCTTAAAGACCCTGCCCACCGACGGTCCCCAGGTGATACAGGGCCCGGGGGAAAACGCCGGCGTGGTGGACATTGGTGACGGACAGGCCCTGGTGTTCAAGATCGAGAGCCACAACCATCCTTCCGCCATCGAGCCTTATCAGGGCGCGGCCACCGGCGTGGGGGGCATCGTGCGCGACATATTTACCATGGGGGCGCGGCCCATCGCCAATCTCAATTCGCTGCGCTTCGGCGAGCTCACCGATGCGCGGGTGCGCGACTTATTTTCCGGGGTGGTAGCCGGTATCGCGGGCTACGGCAATTGCCTGGGCATTCCTACCGTGGGCGGCGAGGTGTATTTTAACCCCGCTTATCAGGGCAATCCGCTGGTCAACGCCATGTGCGTGGGGCTGGTGAATACCGATGAAATCGCGCTGGCGGTGGCGGGGGATCCCGGCGCGCCGATCATGATCGTGGGCGCCCGTACCGGGCGCGACGGTATCCACGGCGCCACGTTTGCCTCCGAGGAGCTCAGCGCAAAATCGCAGGAAAAGCGCCCTGCGGTGCAGGTGGGGGACCCCTTCATGGAAAAACTGCTGATCGAAGCCTGTCTGGAGCTGATACATGAGGACTTGGTGGCCGGTATGCAGGATTTGGGGGCGGCGGGCCTGACCAGTTCCATCGGGGAGTGCGCCAGTAAGGATATGCGCGGGGTCGAGGTGGATGTGCTCAAGGTGCCGCGACGGGAACAGGGTATGACGCCTTATGAAATAATGCTGTCGGAATCGCAGGAGCGTATGCTGGTGGTACCCAAGGCGGGCGGTGAGGAACGCATTATCGAGATATTTGAGAAATGGGGGCTGGACGCCACCATCATCGGGCAGGTTACCGATGACGGCATTTTCCGGATCAAGGAGGGCGATACCGTGGTGGGCGAGCTGCCGGTGTACGAGCTTACCGCCGGTTGTCCCACCTATGTGCGCCAAGGTGTGGAACCCGCTTATGTCAAGCAATGCAGGGAATTTGACTTAAGCGCCGTGCCGCAGGCCGAGGCGCAGAAGGCCTTGGAAAAGCTGCTGGCCTCGCCCAATATCGCCAGCAAGGAGTGGGTGTACCGGCAATATGACCATCAGGTGATGACCAACACCGTGCTGGTGCCGGGGAACGGTGACGCCGCCATTTTGCGTATTCGCGGCACCGACAAGGGGGTAGCCTTTTGCACCGACTGCAATGGGCGCATGGTGTGGCTGGATCCCTATCAGGGGGCGATGGCGGCGGTGGGCGAAGCGGCCCTGAATCTGGCCTGCGTGGGCGCGCGGCCATTGGCGCTGACCAATTGCTTAAACTTTGGCAATCCTGAAAAGCCGGAAATCTACTGGCAGATGCAAAACGCCATCGCCGGCATGGGCGCGGCGGCTAAATCCCTGGACACTCCGGTGGTGAGCGGCAATGTCAGCCTGTACAATGAAACCGCTGACGGGGCGATATTTCCCACCCCGGTGGTGGGAATGGTGGGCTTGCTCAAAAATGTGGATAAGCGCTGTGACCTGGCATTCAAGCATGAGGGCGACCTCATCTTCCTGTTGGGGAAGATGAGCGATAATATCGCCGGTTCCGAATACCTGGCCCTGTGCCACCATCTGGAGACCGGCGCTATCCCGGCGCTGGAGCTTGATTCCCAGCGCGGCTTGATCGAGCTGTTGCTGGCCGCCATCGATGGCGGATGGCTTAAATCGGCGCATGACGTTTCCGACGGCGGCCTGGCGGTGGCGCTGGCGGAATCAGCCATAGCCGGCGATATCGGCTGTGAAGTTACCGTGGCCGCCTCCGGTCTAAGGGGCGACGGCGTTTTGTTCGGCGAAGCGCCCGGACGGGCCGTGGTGAGCGTGGCTCCCGGTGTTGAGGCTCAACTGGAGGCGTTGGCGGCGGAGCATAAAGTTCCGCTTCAGCGGCTGGGAACGGTGGGCGGCGAGGCAATCGCGGTCAGCACCGAAGCCCAGCGCATAAGCATTTCCCCGGGCGCGGCCCGGAAAATTTGGAAGGAGGCAATCCCATGTTTGATGAAGTAAAGGATAAATTCCGGGATGAATGCGGGGTATTTGGCATCTATCTGAATAAAACCGTCTATCCCGACGAGGCGGCGCGCAACAGCTTTTACGGGCTGTATGCCCTGCAGCACCGCGGGCAGGAAAGCTGCGGGCTGGCCATCTCCAACGGTGAGCATATCCTGTTGCGCAAAGGCATGGGACTGGTTTCCGATGTGATAAACCAGGAGGTCATAGAGGACTTGCCCGGCCATCTGGCTATCGGGCATGTGCGCTATTCCACCGCCGGTTATGGCGGCATCGTCAACACCCAGCCGCTGGTGATTCAGTATTTGCAGGGCAGTATGGCTCTGGCCTATAACGGCAGTATAACCAATGCCCGCCAGCTGCGGCACCGGCTGGCAGAGGGCGGCGCGGTTTTCCAGACTACCTCGGACGCCGAAATCGTGGCCCTGTTGTTGGCCCGCTATGCCAAGGACTGTCTCGAGAACGCCCTTGCTAAGACGATGGTGGATATCGAAGGTGCGCTGGCGATGGTCATCATGACCGAGACCAAGCTCATCGGGGTGCGCGATCCCTGGGGCATCCGTCCCCTGTGCATCGGCGAGCTGAACGGCGATTATATCCTGGCCTCCGAATCATCCGCGCTGGATACCATTGGCGCGCGCCTGGTGCGCGATGTGGAGCCGGGCGAGATCGTGGCCATCGACCGCAACGGCCTGCGCTCCATGCAGACCGTAAAGCCGCAGGGCAAAGCCCACTGCATTTTCGAATACATCTATTTTGCCCGTCCCGACAGCACCATTGACGGCATCAACGTGACCTATGCCCGCCGTGAGCTGGGCAAACAACTGGCGCGCGAATGCCCGGTAGAGGCCGACATCGTGATATCGGTGCCCGATTCCGGCACCTCGGCGGCGCTGGGTTATGCCGAGCACAGCGGCATCCCTTTCCAACAGGGATTATTAAAAAACCGTTATGTGGGCCGTACTTTTATCCAGCCCACGCAGCAAATGCGGGAAATGGGCGTGAGGTTAAAGCTCAATCCCATTCGCGAGATCGTGGAGGGCAAACGCGTTATCATGGTGGACGACTCCATTGTGCGCGGCACCACCAGCCGCAATATCGTGAATTTGCTGCGCCGCGCGGGAGCCAGCGAGGTGCACATGATGGTATCCTCGCCCCCCACCAAGCACCCCTGTTATTACGGCATCGATACTTCAAGCCGCGAGGAACTAATCGCCAACCGCATGACCCCCGCTCAGATTTGCCAATATATCGGCGCCGACAGCCTGTACCATATCAGCGAGCAGGGCATGTACGAAGCCTTAGGCGGCAACGGCAACATCTTCTGCACCGCCTGTTTTACCGGCAGCTATCCCGTCAAAATCAGCTAGGGGAAGAGGTGTAAGGGCAAGAGCCCTCAAAGCGATACCCCTTCAGGGCACAGGCCGTGAACCAAATAAGGAGACATTATATTTTAAACCGATTATACCGCCGGGGCGCGGAGGATACCGTTTCCCAAGCCGCAGGAACGCCACCGGCGCAACCTATCATACGAGGAGGAACACCATGGACAAGGGCGTGATGAGCTACAGGCAGGCCGGGGTGGATATCGACGCGGCGGACCGCTCGGTGGACATGATAAAACAGCTGGTGGGACGCACCATGCGGCCGGAGGTAATCGGCGGTATCGGCTCTTTCGGCGGCATGTTCGCGCTGGACACCGCCAAATACCGGCAGCCGGTGCTGGTATCCGGCACCGACGGTGTAGGCACCAAGCTGAAAATTGCGCAGATGCTGGACCGACACGACAGCGTAGGCATCGATCTGGTAGCCATGTGCGTCAACGATATATTGGCTCAGGGCGCCGAGCCCTTGTTTTTTCTGGACTATATCGCCTTGGGCAAGCTGGTGCCCGAACAGGTAGCCGCGCTGGTGGCCGGGGTGGCCGAAGGCTGCGTGCAGGCAGGCTGTGCGCTGCTGGGCGGCGAGACGGCTGAAATGCCCGGATTTTACGGTGAGAATGAGTACGACCTGGCCGGCTTCGCGGTGGGCGTGGTGGAGCGCCACCGCCTCATCGACGGCGCGAAGCTTAAAGACGGCGACGTGCTGCTGGGCTTGCCTTCCTCCGGCATCCATTCCAACGGTTATTCGCTGGTGCGCAAGGTGTTGCTGGAAAACGAGGGGTTGAGCCTGACAGAGCAGCCGGAAGGGCTAAAGCGTCCGTTGGGAGAGGAACTGCTGACCCCCACCCGCATCTATGTGCCGCTGATACTGGAATTGCTGCAAGCGGTAAGCATATCCGGCATGGCCCATATCACCGGCGGCGGGATTACTGAAAACCTGCAGCGCATCCTGCCGCCGGGACTGGGGGCAATGATAGATGAAAGCCGGATCGATGTCCCGGCGGTATTTCACCTGATCGAAAAGCGGGGCCGGGTACCGCGCGCCGAGATGTACCGCACCTTCAACATGGGAGTGGGCTTTATCGTGGCGCTTCCTCCGGCGGAGGCAGAAAAAGCGGCTTCACTATTGCAAAGTAAAGCGGAAAAGTGTATGGTGTTAGGAAAGATCAGTAAACAAGTGAATAAGGTAGTGATTACATGAGCCCAACGGTACAAAAGATGAAAATAGCGGTCATGGCCTCGGGGCGGGGCAGCAATTTTATAGCCATCCAGGAGGCCATTTTGTCAGGTAAGCTGAAAGCGCAAATCGCGGTACTGGTCAGCGACCAACAGGGTTCACCGGTGCTGCGCCGGGCCGAACAATACGGCATCCCCACCCGCTGTTTTGATATGAAGGCCTTTGCCGATCGCGCCGCTTACGAGACGGCCATCGTGGAGTGCCTTCGGGAGCATGCAGTGGAGCTGGTGGCCCTGGCCGGTTATATGCGCATTGTGGGCCCGGTGCTGCTGCAAGCTTATCCGCAGCGCATTGTTAATATCCATCCCGCCCTGCTGCCTGCGTTTCCGGGCATGCATGCCCAGCGGCAGGCGGTGGAATACGGCGTGAAGATCAGCGGCTGCACCATTCATCTGGTGGATGAAGGCGTGGATACCGGGCCGGTAATCTTACAGGCGGCGGTACCGGTGCTTCCAGGGGATGACGAAGAACGCCTGGCCACCCGTATCCTGGTAGAGGAACATAAGCTCTATCCGCGCGTGCTGCAATATTTTGCCGAAGGGCGCATCGAGGTTCAGGGCCGGCAGGTAACCATCATGCCGCCCCGGTAGAATCGGCTTAACCGCGGGCAGGGTCAAAATATGAACCTATTTTGAAAATGTACGGAGGGATCAAACATGAAAAAGAGAGCACTTATCAGCGTTTCCAACAAGGACGGCCTGCTCGATTTTGCCCGTGGGCTGGAGGGACTGAACTACGAAATAATCTCTACCGGCGGCACCTATAAGGCCCTGGCCGATGCGGGCATCGCGGTCAAAAAGGTGGCCGATATCACCGGATTTCCGGAGATATTGGACGGGCGGGTAAAGACGCTGCACCCCCGTATTCACGGCGGCATTCTGGCCCGGCGCATTCCGGAGCATCTGGCGGAGCTGCGCTATAACGAGATAACCCCCATCGACCTGGTGGCGGTCAATCTCTATCCCTTTCGCGAGACGGTGAGCAAGCCCGGGGTGAGCATGGAGGATGCGATTGAAAACATTGATATCGGCGGCCCCAGTATGCTGCGCTCGGCGGCCAAGAACCATGAAAGCGTTATCGTGGTGGTGCGCCCTGAGGATTACGGCCCAGTGCTGGACGCGCTGCGCTTAAGCGGCGATCTTGATCCCCAGCAGCGCCGCCGTTTGGCGTTTACCGCCTTTTCCCACACCGCCGCCTACGATGCCATGATATCCTCCTGGCTGGGCGGGGTATTGGGCGAGACCTTCCCCCCCAACTTGACCCTGGCGGGAGAAAAAGTGTATGATCTGCGCTACGGCGAAAACCCGCACCAGCAGGCGGCCTTTTACCGCCGGCTGACGCCGGGCAAAGGACTGGCCGATGCGCTGCAGCTCAACGGCAAGGAGCTTTCGTATAACAATATTATCGATCTGCAGGCGGCCTGGGCTATCGCCAAGGAATTTACCGCGCCCGCCTGTACTATCATCAAACATACCAACCCCTGCGGCACCGCTATCGGCAACGATATTGCCGATGCCTATAAGAAGGCGCTGGCAGCGGATGAGGTATCGGCCTACGGCGGCATCATCGCGGTCAACGGCAGCATTGACGCCGCCGCCGCCACGCTGATGGCGAAGACTTTTATGGAATGCATCATCGCCCCCGGCTACAGCGCCGAGGCGCTCGATATCCTGCGGGCCAAAAAGAATCTGCGCTTGCTGGAACTGCCGGTCATGGAAGATGATTCGTTACAGTTTAAAACCGTGGAGGGCGGTTTTGTGGTGCAACAACAGGATACCGGGGAATTGACCGCGAATGATTTGCAGCTGGTCACCGACGTGGAACTCGACCCGGCCCTGATCCCAGATTTGCTGTTTGCCATGAAGGTGGTCAAACACGTTAAATCCAATGCCATCCTAATCGTTAAGGACCTGGTCAGCCAGGGAGTGGGAGCGGGGCAGATGAACCGCGTGGGTTCGGCCGAAATCGCGCTGAAGGCCAGCGCGGTCACCCAAGGCGCGGTGCTGGCTTCCGACGCCTTCTTCCCCTTCCGCGACACGGTGGACCTGGCGGCCCGTTACGGCGTCAAAGCCATCATCCAGCCCGGCGGCTCAGTGCGCGACGAGGAGAGCATCGCCGCCTGCAATGAGCACGGCATCGCCATGGTGTTTACCGGGGTGCGGCATTTCAAACACTAAACTTTAAGGGAAGGGTAGCGCCATGGGAAAGAAAGTTTTATTGGTCGGCTCCGGCGGGCGTGAACACGCGCTGGCCTGGAAGCTTAAACAAAGCCCTTGGATAGATGAACTGATCGCCGCTCCCGGCAATCCGGGCATAGCCGCGGTGGCCGAGTGCGCCGATATCGCGGCGGACGATTTGGACGGATTGCTGGCGCTGGCGCTGGCGCGGGGGATAGACCTTGCCGTAGTGGGGCCGGAAATCCCGCTGAACCTAGGGATTACCGATCTTTTTGCCGCGCACGGGCTGGCGGTGTTCGGGCCCACCCGAGCTGCGGCGCGGCTGGAAGGCAGCAAGCTTTTTGCCA
>JAUNBV010000021.1:0-4043 GCA_030526885.1 Syntrophomonadaceae bacterium | reverse complement strand
CGGCCTATGCCGGATTCACTGAGGCCGACGCGGCCATCGCCTACGCGCGGCAGTTTACCGATAGCGGTAAAACGGTGGTGCTCAAAGCCGACGGATTGGCCGCGGGCAAGGGGGTAGTGCTCACCGCCGACACGGCGGAGATGCAAGCCGTCATCCGCGACATGATGCAGGAGGGCAGTCTGGGCGAAGCCGGGCGCCGCCTGATTATCGAGGAATGCCTGGAAGGTGAAGAACTGAGCTATTTCGCCATCTGTGACGGCAAGCATTACCTGCCGCTGATGACCGCGCAGGACCACAAGCGCGTATTTGACCACGATCAGGGGCCCAATACCGGCGGAATGGGCGCCTACAGCAGTCCGCCGGTATTCACTCCGGAGTTGGGGCGCCGAATCGTGAAGGAAATCATCGAGCCCACCATCGCCGGTATGGCGGCGGAGGGATGCCCTTATACCGGCGTGCTCTATGCCGGACTGATGCTGACCGCCGACGGGCCCAAGGTGCTGGAATACAACGCCCGTTTCGGCGACCCCGAAACCCAGGTGATGATGCCCATGATCGCCGGTGACCTTTACCCTGTGCTGCAGGCCGCTGCTGCCGGGAATCTTACCGGCCAGTCGCTTGAGGTCAGGGCCGGAAACTGCGTGGGCGTGGTGCTGGCCTCCGGCGGCTATCCGGGCGCCTTTAACAAAGGCCGGCCCATTAGCGGATTGGATGAGCTTAAGCCCGATACCCTGGTGTTTCACGCCGGCACCGCCCGCCGCGGGGACCAACTGGTCACCAACGGCGGCCGCGTGATGCTGATCGCCCGCTGCGATAGCGACATCGCCGCGGCGCAGGCGGCGGTATATGAGGAAATAAAAAAGATATCATTTGCCGACATGCACTATCGCACCGATATTGCGCAGCGGGCACTTAAATAAACGGGAGTTTAAACAGGACTGGAGGGAACGAGCGTGGGGTTTGAGCCGAAATGGAAGAACGAAAACAGCGACCTGCTGGTGCGGGCCATCCTGAGCCTCAAAAACGAGGATGAGGTGTATCGGTTTCTGGATGATATCTGTACTATCTCGGAGGTGCGCGTACTGGCGCAGCGTATCGCAGTGGCCGGTCTGCTGGGCCGGGACATAACTTACAATGATATTTCAGCCGCCACCGGGGCCTCCACCGCTACCATCAGCCGCGTAAACCGCAGCCGTTTATACGGTTCCGGCGGTTATGCCCATATCCTAAAGGCTCTGGAGGAAACCGGCGATGAAGCATAGGGAGATACCCAAAGGGCTGCGCGATCATTTGCCGGCGGAATTAAAGGAAAGGCGTGCGCTGGAGCAAAAGGCGCTCAGTCTATTTCACGCCTACGGATATGAGGAAGTCAATACGCCGGCATTCGAGTACCTTGAGGTGATAGAGGCCGGCGGCGGCAAATTGCGCGAGGAATTGTTTTTATTTATGGATCGCGAAGGCGGCGTGCTGTCGTTGCGCCCGGACCTTACCATCCCCATCGCCCGCATGGCGGCCACCCATCTGCGCCAGGCGCCGCAACCGCAGCGCCTGTGCTATTGCGCCAACGTTTTCCGTCATGTGCAGCCGCAAAAAGCTCAATTCAGAGAGTTTTGGCAGTTGGGTATCGAACTGCTGGGCGTTTCCGGCACCACCGCCGATGCGGAGGTCATTAGCCTGGCGGTGAGGACGTTGCAGGAATTGGGATTGAGCAACTTTAAGCTCAGCCTCAATCAAATCGAAATATTTAACGGCCTGCTGGATAACGAGGGCCTGCTGGCGGAGCAGCGTGCCGCCATCCGCAGTCTGGTGGAAAACAAGGATATGGTGCAATTAAAGCGCCTGCTGGCGGCGCTGGATATGCCGGAGGACTGGAAGCAAAGCATAGCGCTGCTGCCGGTTCTGCACGGCGATTTGAGTGTGTTGGGCCGGATACCGTGCCTGGATCGCAACCCGCGTTCAGCCGCCGCTGCGGCGGAGCTGATCGCTTTATATGAAAAACTGGCCATATTCGGCGTCAGTGAGCACATCGTCATCGATATGGGCGTGTTGCGCGGGCTGGACTATTACACCGGAGTAATATTTGAGGGCTATTCCTCCGAGCTGGGCTACGGGCTGCTGGGCGGCGGGCGTTATGACGGGCTGCTGGGCCATTTTGGCTTTGACTGTCCTGCCACCGGTTTTGCGCTGGGGATGGAACGGCTGCATATGGTGTTGCCGCCCGCCGCGCGCCAAGTGCGCTATCTGCTGGGCGGAAGCGACCTGCCCGCCATGCTGGAAAAGGCACGGGAAATGCGGGCCGCAGGGCATATCGTGGCTTTGGACATGGAAGGCCTGGGGCGTGAGCAACTGGAGGCCAAAGCCGCCGTCGCGGGCTGTGAGGCCATATTCGTGAAGGGAGAGGGCGCGTGATGGAAAAAGGACTGACCATTGCCCTGGCCAAAGGCACCCTGCTCAAACCCACTATGCAAATGTTGCAGCAGGCAGGATTGCCGACCAGCGGTGTGCTGGAGGACAGCCGCAACATGATATTTGATTATGCCGGCGCTCCCGCCATCCGCTATATCATCTGCCGCCCCACCGATGTGCCGGTCTATGTAGAGCATGGTGCGGCCGACCTGGGTTTTGCGGGCAAGGATGTGATTGCCGAGCAGGGGCGCGATCTGTTTGAAATGCTGGATTTAAACTATGGCCGCTGTCATTTCGCGGTGGCGGTACCGGAAGCGATGAAGGAGATCCCCTTAAGGGAATTCAATTATAAGCGTGCGGCCACTAAATTCCCAGTGGTGGCGGAGCGATTTTTTCGTGAACAGGGCTTGCAGGTGGATATTATCACCCTGCACGGCAACATCGAATTGGCTCCGCTGATGGGTCTGGCCGATATGATCGTCGATCTGGTGTCCACGGGGCGCACGCTTAAAGAAAACCACCTGACGGAGCTGTGCGCCATCATGGAATCCAGCGCCCGCCTGGTGTGCAACCGGGTGAGCTATCGTACCAAGCATCAGTATATACAGCCTCTGATTGAAAAACTTCGGTCGCTGGCGGAGCAGGCACAGTGAGTAAGTCTTAAGCGAAAGGGAGGTCATGATTCATGAAGATAAAGCGCATCAACGGTTCAGCCGAGGAGCTTAAGGGTTGCTTACAGCGCCATGAGGACGATCTGGCGCTCTACCAGGAGCGGGTGCAGGCGATTGCACAGATGGTGAAGCAGCGCGGCGATGAAGCCGTCTTTGAGCTGACCCGTAAATTTGACGGCGCCGATATCAATGCCGCCAATTTCAGGGTAAGCGAGGCGGAGATAGAGGAAGCCTACGAGCGGGTGGAGGATGATTACGTATTTGCCCTGCGCCACGCCATTGACAACATCGATTATTTTCACCGGCGACAGATAAAGAATTCGTGGATGGAGCCCGACGCGCGCGGCAATATTTTCGGGCAGATATTTCGCCCGCTGGAACGGGTGGGCATCTACGTCCCCGGCGGCACCGCCGCCTATCCCTCCTCGGTGCTGATGAACGCTATCCCCGCCCAGGTGGCGGGAGTGGGGGCCATAGCCATGGTGACTCCGCCCGGCGCCGACGGGCGGCTCAATCCCTATACCCTGGTGGCGGCAGCCGAGCTGGACATTGATGAAATATATAAAGCCGGTGGGGCGCAGGCGATTTTCGCCCTGGCCTGGGGCGGCGCGGGACGCGCGCCGGTGGACCTTATCAGCGGCCCCGGCAACATCTATGTCACCCTGGCCAAAAAAATGGTATACGGCGATGTAAACATCGATATGCTGGCCGGCCCCAGCGAGATACTCATTATAGCAGATAAAACTGCCGACCCCGGCTGGATCGCGGCCGATATGATGTCTCAGGCCGAGCATGACGTGCTGGCGCGTAGCATCCTTATCTGTGACCATCCCGGGTTGCCGGACCGGGTGGAGGCGGAGCTGAAAAAGCAAATGGCGGGTTTAAGCCGCAAAGACATCATTGCGCAGGCGCTGGAGAACTATGGCGCATTCGTCATAGCCGACAATATGCTCGAAGCCTGTGATC